>JBIOIE010000009.1:0-17444 GCA_044449605.1 Candidatus Limnocylindrales bacterium
GCCCCCGCCGACGCCCAACCGGCGCCCAGCGTCCCCGCCACGGAGACCCCGCACCGGGAACCCGGCGCGCCCATGGTGACGACGGTCGTCGTCGTCGGCCTCGTGAACATCGCCTCGATCGCGTCGTTCAAGCGCAACGTCTCGAGCCTGCGGGGTGTCCAGTCGGTGGCCGTCAGCTCCGGCCCGGGTGGTGAGTTCGTGTTCAAGGTCACCCATGAACCGGGCATCGCGCTGGGCGACGAGGTCACCCTCCTGCCCGGCTTCACCGCCCGCATCGTGGCCCAGCGCGACGGCGTCCTGCAGGTCTCGGCGCACGATCCCGGAGCGGCCGCCTGAGCCCGACCCCCCACGCGGGGCCCGTGCCTCTCCTGGCCTACTCCTCCTCGCCGCCCGAGGCGGTGCGGATCGTGTCGACGACGGTGGCATCGGCCAGGGTGGTGGTGTCGCCCAGCACCCGGCCCTCGGCCAGATCGCGCAGCAGTCGGCGCATGATCTTGCCCGAACGGGTCTTGGGCAGGTCCGGCGTGAAGAGCAGGTGCTTGGGCCGGGCGATCGGCCCGATGACGTGGGCGACGTGCTCACGGAGCTGCAGCGAGAGCGACTCGGACGGCTCCTGGCCGGCCTTGAGGATGACGTAGGCGAAGATCGCCTGGCCCGAGATCGGATCGCTCTTGCCGACCACGGCGGCCTCGGCGACCGAGCGGTGGTCGACGAGGGCCGACTCGACCTCGGTCGTGCTGATCCGGTGGCCGGCCACGTTCATGACGTCGTCGACCCGGCCGAGCAGCCAGTAGTAGCCCTCGGCGTCGCGCTTCGCCCCATCGCCCGCGAAGTACATGCCCGGGAAGCGGCTCCAGTACGTCTCCCGGTAGCGCTCGGGGTCGCCGTAGATGCCCCGCAGCATGGCCGGCCAGGGCCGCTTGAGGACGAGGTAGCCACCGCCGCCAAGGGGCACGGAGCGGCCCTCGTTGTCGACCACGTCGGCCTCGACGCCGGGGAAGGGGAACGTCGCCGAGCCCGGTTTCGTGGTCGTCACGCCGGGCAGCGGGGTGATGAGGATCATCCCGGTCTCGGTCTGCCACCAGGTATCGACGATCGGCGCCCGCCCACCGCCGATGTGCTCGTGGTACCAGAGCCACGCCTCCGGGTTGATGGGCTCGCCGACCGAGCCGAGGACGCGCAGGCTCGAGAGATCGTGGCCGCGCGGCCAGGATTCGCCCTGCTTCATGAAGGCCCGGATGGCCGTCGGCGCGCAGTACAGGATGTTGACCTTGTAGTCCTCGACGATCTGCCACCAGCGGTCCCAGGCGGGGGCGTCCGGGGCGCCCTCGTAGAGGATGCTCGTCGCCGCGTTGGCGAGGGGCCCGTAGACGATGTAGCTGTGCCCGGTGACCCAACCGATGTCGGCCGCGCACCAGTACACGTCGTCCGGCTTGACGTCGAAGATCATCTCGTGGGTGAAGCTGGTGCCGAGCAGGTAGCCGGCACTGGTGTGGACGATGCCCTTCGGCTTGGCCGTCGTGCCCGACGTGTAGAGGAGGTAGAGCATGTGCTCCGACTCGACCGGCGTGGGCGGACAGTGGTCGCTCTGCCGGGCGACCAGGTCGTGCCACCAGTGGTCGCGGCCCTCGAGCATGTAGACGGGCTCGTCGAGGCGCTTCACGACGAGCACGTTCTCGATGCTCGGCGTGTTGACCAGGGCGTCGTCGGCGTGCTGCTTGAGGCCGACCGCCTTGCCCCGCCGCCAGCCGCCGTCGGCGGTGATGAGCAGCTTGGCCTCGGCGTCGTTGATGCGGCCGGCCAACGCCTCGGCCGAGAAGCCACCGAAGACCACCGTGTGGGGCGCGCCCAGCCGCGCGCAGGCGAGCATGGCGATGGGCAGCTCAGGGATCATGGGCAGGTAGATGGCGACCCGGTCGCCCTTGTGGATCCCCAGCTCCTTGAGCGCGTTGGCGGCCTGCTGGACCTCGCGCTGGAGGTCGGCGTAGGTCAGGGTGCGGGTGTCGCCCGGCTCGCCGATCCAGTGGTAGGCGACCTTGTCCCCGAGGCCTCGCTCGACATGGCGGTCGACGCAGTTGTAGCTGACGTTGAGCTCGCCGCCGGTGAACCACTTGGCGAAGGGCAGGTCCCACTCGAGCGTCCGCTCGAAGGGTGTGAACCAGCTGATGCGCTCGTTGGCCAGGCGCTCCCAGAAGGCCACGTAGTCGCGCTCGGCCTCGGCGTAGACATCCGCCTTCGCGTTGGCCGCCGCCGTGAACGCCGGGTCGGGCGGGAACTGGCGGTTCTCGACCATGAGGTTCTCGATCTCGGCCCCACGGCCCTGGCCCGCGCGCACGCTCACGACCGGCCTCCCTCGATGCGGTGTCCGGCCATCCTAGCAGCGCCCGTGGCCGCCCCGCGGGCTCGCATCAGGAGCCGCGGATCTCGATGCCGGCGCCGCCGAAGGCCGTCGCCAGGCGCTTGCGCAGCTCACCAGTGGCCGCCCAGCGATCCGCTGCCCGAACCGAGCCAAGGATCTTGAGCGTCACCCCCTCCCCCGCCAGCGAGGAGACGCGGTCGACCCGGGGCGGCTCCAGGACCCGCCGCCGCCAGGCCGGATCGGCGGCCATCTCGCGGCCGATGCCGGCCACCAGCTCGGCGGCAGCGTCGAGGTCCGTGCCGAGGGCGACCGTGACGTCGAGGTTGATGCGGGCCCAGACCCGGGTCAGGTTGCTGGACACGCCGATGAGCCCGTTGGGGACGCTGTGGACCGTCCCGTCCAGGTCGCGCAGCGTCGTCCGGCGCAGGGAGAAGTCCTCGACCGTGCCCGTGACATCGGCGATGCGGATGACGTCGCCCTTGGCGTACTGGTTCTCGATGAGGATGAACGAGCCGGCCAGGTAGTCGCGCACGAGGTACTGGGCGCCCAGGCCGACGGCGATGCCGACGATGCCGAGGCCCGCCAGGGCGGGCGTGACGTCGAGGTGGAAGGCCTGCAGCGACATGAGCAGGGCGATGGCCACGATGACCACCTGGAGGAGGTTCGTGACCAGCGCCTGGAGCGTCGCCTTGCGCTTCGTGACCTCGATCGCCGAGAGCTCCTGGGCCGTGCCCTCGGCGACCTCGCGGTCGAGGAGCGCCGAGATGATGGCCGCGACCCCGCGGCGCGAGAAGCGCACGGCCAGGAAGGCGACGACCCAGACGATGGACAGCTGGGCGGCGAGGACGATGAGGTCCCGGGCGGGCGCCGGCAGCTTGTCGAAGGCGGCGATGAGGTCGGCGAGGGCGCCCATGGCCGCCGGCGGCTCAGGCCCCCGTGAGCGAGGTCACGCGCCGCGCGGCCGAACCCAGGCCGGCAGCTGTGAGCGCAGGATGGCCAGGGGCAGCGCCCCGTGGCCAAGCAGCTGGTCATGGAAGGCGGGCAGGTCGAAGGCCGCCCCGTCGCGGGCGGCCAGCTCGCGGCGGAGGTTCATCAGCTCGCGCTGGCCGACCATGTAGGCCAGGGCCTGCCCGGGCCAGACCGTGTAGCGGTCGATCTCGACCTCCGACTGGAGCCGGCTCAGGCCGGTCGCCTCGAGCACGTCGATGGCCCGCAGGCGATCCCAGCCGAAGGCATGCAGGCCGGTGTCGGTGATCAGCCGGCCCGCCCGCATGGCCTGCATGTCGAGCATGCCCAGCCGCTCACGGGGGTCGAGGTAGAGGCCCATCTCATCGGCCAGGCGCTCGCTGTAGAGGCCCCAGCCCTCCGTGTAGGCGATGCCCGCGAGGCGGGAGCCGAAGCGCCGGAAGGGGTGGAGATCGTCCAGTTCCGTCTCGATGCTGCACTGGAAGTGGTGGCCCGGCACGGCCTCGTGGTAGGTGATCGCGGCAAGTTGGTGGAGCGGCCGGCTCTCGGGCTGGAAGGTGTTGATGAAGTACGTCCCCGGCCGCGAGCCATCCGGGGCGGGCTGGAGGTAGAAGGCGGTGGGCGCCTCCCGCTCCATGTACGGCTCGACGGCGCGGACCTGGCAGGCGGCGCGGGGCAGGCGCCCGAACGCGCGCGGCGCGAGCGCGGTCGCCCGCTCGATCTGCTGGCGGGCAAGGTCGACGAGATCGGATGGCTTGCGGGCGAAGTTGCCGGGATCGTGGGCGAGGGCATCACGCAGGGCGGCCACGTCCGCGTGGCCGAGGGCCCGGGCGATCTCGAGGCGCTCGCCGTCGAGCATCGCCAACTGCTCCAGGCCGAAGTCGTGGAGCTCCTGGGCCCCCAGGGGCAGGGTCGTCGAGGCCAGGATGGCCGTCGCGTAGACGGCCTCACCGTCGGGCAGAAAGCAGACCCCGGCCCCCGCTCGGACGTGGGGCAGGTAGGCGCGCACGAACTCCAGGAAGCTCACCTGGGAGGGCAGGACATCGCGGACGATGGCCGCCTCGAGGCGCGTTTCCTGGGCAGCGGAGAGGCCGGCCAGGGCCGTCAGCAGGGGGGCCTCAGCGGCCGGCTGGACGACCATCCGCTCGAGCTGCTCGACGGTCCGCTCGGCGACGATGGGCGCCGCCGTCCGGCCGCTGGCGATGCCTTCGCGGAGGTTCGCGATGTGGGCCTCGAGATAGGCCGGGTAGGCGGCCAGGCGGGCGAGAAGGTGCTCGAAGTCGTCGTCCGTTTCGATCTGCGTGTAGCGCGCCAGGTCGTTGACCAGGGTCTGGGGCCCATTGATGTGATCGAGCGAGTCGAATTCGTGAAGGTTCTGCTCCAGCTCGGCGAGGTGGACACGGGCCACCGTCTCCAGCATCTCCAGGGTGATCCGATCCTCGACGCCGAGGCCATCGCGATCGAGCGCGGCCGCATCACGCAGTACGCCACTCAGGACCCGGCGATCGGATGCACGGCCGGCCGGCCCCGGGTCGCCGAGCCGGTCGTCGTAGCGGTGGTCGCCGATGATCGAGGCGTAGATCGGCTGGCGCTCCAGGAAATACTCCCAGAAGGCGTCGGCCATGAGGTCCACCGGGCTGCGCGTGGCGATGTCGGTCACGAGGTCCTCCAGGGCGATGCGGTCGGGCGGTCCGGGATCAGCGGAAGAGCGGCAGTTGCTCGCCGCCCCGTTCGATCTCGGCGTCGAGACCCAGGTACGGGGCCATGTCGGCGAGGTCGGCGCTGTCACGGGCGACGAGGTCGCGGAGATGATCGGCCTTCAGGATATGCCAGTTGTCGCGCTCCAGTGCGTGCCGGGCGAGCGGCGAGCGCTCGAGCTTGAAACGGACCAGGTCGACCCGTTCGGGCAGCACGACGAGGAAGCGGACCAGCTCGCCCGAGTTGGGGATCGAGGGGCCCCGCCGGAGGAGGACGTCGCCGAGCATGGCCGTCCACTCGACCTCGAACAGGAAGGTCGCCTTGTTGCGCAGGTACCAGATGACGTCCGTCGACTCGAGCACCTCGACCGGCCCCCTCGAGATGAGGGGCAGGTAGGCCCGCTTCTCCGTGTCCGAGAGGAGGTTGGCCAGGGGCGCCCCCTGGAAGGCGCGCTTCTGCTCCTGCTTGCCGACCCAGCAGCGCAGCCCGAGGCGATGGCCGTACTCGACGAGCAGGCCCGACAGCTCGGTGTGCTCGGCATAGCGGGCCTGGAGGTCGTCGTGGGTGCGCAGCGCCTCGGGCGTCGAGGCCCGGCTGCGATAGCTCTCCAGGCAGGCCCGCACGAGGGCCTCGTCGGGCGTGTCATGGCCCCGGAACATCGTGGCGACGCGGTCGAAGAAGGCGTTCTCGGAGAGGCCGCCGGAAGTCGAGAGGAGGCTGAAGACGGCCCACTCCACGCGGTCCGCGAGGGGCAGTGCGGCGGCCGAGGCGTCGCGCGAGTCGCGCAACCACCAGTGGCCGGGCTCCAGCTCGATGAGCCGGGCGTTGTCCGGCCGGCGCAGCTCCCCGGCGATGAGCTCGATGAGGAGGGTCACGTGATCGGCCCCGGGACGGCCCTCGGGCGAGTCGGCGGGTGCGGTCATGGGTGTCGGCTCGCCGGCGGACCGTGCGCCGGGCGGGCTCTCCCCGATCAGGCCGACGGCATCGAGCGCCCGCTCACCGCGCGCCTCGCCCTCGGCGAACGTCCGCGTCCCGACCAGCCGGCGCAGATCGCCCCGCCGGTCGAGGCCGACCAGGATCTCGCCCAGCAGCCGTTCGAAGCGGGCCGGCTCGCCACGTGCCTCGAGGACCTCCACGGCGACCTCGGAGACGGCCCGTTCCATGTCCGCCAGCCGGAAGGCGGCCGGCTCGCCCTCCTCGGGCAGGGCCTCGAGGCTGACGTTCGCGCGCGTCCGCGGACCGCCCGGCACGGACGCGCCGGGGGGCACGAACTCGAGGCTGCCGCCGACCGTCTCGCCGGTCTCGGCCAGCAGGGCCCCGGTCAGCCGGTAGCCCGCCTCGACCCCGCCGAGCGCGCAGGCCACGAGGGCCTCGGGGCCGCCCGGGTCGAGGATGATGACGACATGCGCGTCGGGCGCCAGGATGCCCGCCACCGAGCTGAGCGACCGGCGCAGCGCCGCCGCCTGCCCGCCCCAGTCGGACCGCGGCGGCGCCCCGAAGAGCGGCTCGAGGGGCAGGGCCGCGGCGGCATCCCGGCCCAGGACGATGGCCGTCGTCAGGTAGGCGAAGGAGAGGCCCTCGGTCGTCCAGCGGATGGGCGGCTGGCTGAGCACGAGGCGGACGCGGGAACGGCCGCGCTCGAGCGGCGGCAGCGTCTCGGCGCCCGCGGCCAGGCCGCCCCGCTCGCCGGCTCCGGCCCAGCGCGCGTCCGGCCGTTCGGCGGCGCCGCGGCGCATGACCACGTTGACGGAGCCATCGATAAGGGCCGCCGGATCGTCCCCGAAGCGGGCGTTGGCCGGACCGCCCGGGGCCGCCTCGAGGCGCTGGATGAAACCGCGCACCAGGCGGCAGCCGTCCTCGAAGAGGAGCCATGGGTTGCGCTCCCGCCACTGGCGGTCGCCCGGCGTGCGGACGTGGCCGCCGACGATGCGCAGGGCCGCCAGACGGCCCGGGTAGCTGTTCAGGCGACTGGCGGGCAGGAGCGCGTGGAGGAGGGCGAGGCGCAGGGCCGCCTCGATGGGCGCGGCCCGCAGATCGGTCTCGATGCGCGCCAGGATGGCCTCGATGATGACGGCCGAGCGCGGGGTCCAGAGGGCCATGATCTCGTCGGCCAGGGTCTCTGCGCCGCTGCGCACGGGCAGCCGCTCGCGTAGCGCCGCCCGGGCCGCATCGGCCAGGCCGGCCGTGGCCAGCGACCGTTGGGCGTCGTCGGCGTCGGTGGGCACGCTCCGGCCGTCGGTGCCGCCACCGTCGCGGCAGGCGGTGCAGCGGTAGACCTTGCGGAAGGGCGTCGTCGCGTCGCCGTCCCAGATGAACTCGTCGACGACGACGGGGCGGCCGCAGGTCGCGCAGTGAGAGGCGAAGAGGTCGTTGAGGGCCTGGCGCAGGCCGACGTCGCCGGAGGGGT
Organism: Candidatus Limnocylindrales bacterium; assembly: GCA_044449605.1. GTDB lineage: Bacteria > Chloroflexota > Limnocylindria > Limnocylindrales > CSP1-4 > CSP1-4. The sequence goes on from JBIOIE010000009.1 coordinate 7,431, forward strand.
GGTTGGCCAGGCCGTTGACGGCGGCGTCGAAGTGGCGCAGGTCGGGCGGGCGCAGGACGACCTCCGCCGCCAGGCGCGTGAGGGCCGTCGATTCGTGGACGTAGGCGCGGCGGAGGTGGCCGATGGCACCGCGAGCGATCCAGCCGCCCCGGCCATGGAGGTCGACGACGACATCGCCGGGGTTCGAACGGGCCTCCAGCTCGGCGACCACCAGGCTCGCCGGCGGGGCGGGGGCGAAGCGATCGAGCGTTGGAAGGCTCGGCCCCCGGTCGGGCCGCATCAGCGACGAGAGCGTCTCAGCCATCGCCGGCCAGTCTAGCGACGGCGCACCGGGTACGGTCCCCGGACGGGCCGGCCGGCGGCCCCGTGTCGGCCCGGATCAGGGCTCCTCGATCTCCTCGGGCTCTTCGACGAAAGCCTCCTCGTCGGTGACCTCGGCGGGCAGCACCCGCTCGATGTCGTCGATGCCCTCGTCCTCCTCGTCGAGCTCGAGGTCCTCCTCGAGGTCCATCTCCTCGCGCACGAGGGTGCCCTTCGTGTACGGGCGCAGGTCGCTCGCCTTGGCGGCCGTGGGGAAGGAGACCTTGCCGTAGTTGCGCGGATCCTGGAAGACCTCGCGGATGATGATGCGCACGTCGCGGTCGCCCAGGCTGGTCACGCCGGCGGCGTACTTGTTGCCTTCGGCCATGAGCTTCAGCAGGCGGGCCGCCACGGCCCGCTCGACCTTGCCGATCTCGACGCCGTTGGAGCTGGCCCGCAGCTCCGAGCCCTCGGGCATCAGCTCGACCAGGTCGCCCGGGTTCACCTGCGCGAGCTGGCGGGGGTGGCCCAGGTCGTAGAGGCCCGCGAAGCCGGTCTTGCCGGTCTCCTCGACGAAGATGCTGACGGGCGCCTTGCTGCCCTTGAGGGCCGGCACGGTCTTCTCCCCGCCGGCCTCGGCGAGCAGGATGCGCAGGCGGTCGATGTTGCGCTCGGCGATGCGGTTGGTGGGGTCGATGGCCAGCGCCGCCTGGTAGTGGACGCGCGCCTCGGCCAGCTCGCCCATCTCCCAGAGGGCCTTGGCCAGCCGGTTTTCGGCCATGCCGTCCATGCCCAGCTCGAGGATCCGCCGGTTCAGCTCCGCGGCCCCATCCCATTCGGCAGCCGTGGCGGCCGCGATGGCCTGTTCGACGAGTTGACGCTTGAGCCTGACGGCGTTGCTGGCGCTGCCTTCGGAACTGGAGTTGAAGCTCATGGATCCCTTCGCTGTGGGCAGTGGGGCATGCGTCGCCCCGGCGGGCGGCGGTGGGGAGAGGCAAGGATTGTACCAACCCGCGTCGTGGCGGCGTCAACCGGACGCTGGCGCGCGTCGGCGGGTCAGCGCAGGAGCAGGTTCCAGGCCACCGCGCCGACCAGCGCGGCGAGCAGGACGAGGTACTCCCACAGCCAGCTGGCCGAGCGGCGCTCCCCGCCCGGGGCGGCCCGGTAGGCGCTCCACAGGTAGAAGACGCCGGCCAGCACGGCCGGCCCGAGCAGCAGCGGCAGGGCCAGCGCGCGAAGCAGCGTCGCGGCGACGCCGACGACGACCGCGAACGTGCCGGCCGCCCAGGCGGCCTCGATGAGATCAGGCGCCCGCGTCGCCGCCAGCCGGTAGCCGAGCAGGAAGGCGACGGCGCCGTCGGCGACGGCCAGGAGGAGCATGCTGCCGGCATCGATGGCGGCCGTTTGGCCGAGCCCGGGGTGCTGGGGCACGGCCAGTCCGGCGACGACCGAGGCAGCCGCGCCGGCGAAGCCCAGGAAGGCGAGGAGCACGACGAGGGGCGCCAGCTGCCGCTCGCGGCGGGCATGCATCTCGTCGGCGGGTCCCATCAGCCAGGTCTCCAGGACGAGGGTCGCGGCCAGCAGCAGGCCGCCGCCGGCGAGGACGAGGACCATCGCGGCGTTGGCGCCGCTGAGGTGGGCAAGGCCGGCCGTGGCCATCGCGGCCACCACCGGCGTCGTCAGCGATTCGATGGGCACGCCCCGCGGATCGACGTCGCCCAGCAGCTGGAAGGCCCCGAACGCCGCGGCCGCACCGACGATGAGGAAGCCGAGCCAAAGGGCGGCCCCGGACAGGAGCGAGGTCAGGCCGGCCAGCCCGATGAGCAGCAGGGTCAGGTTCGCGACCCGCACCCGTTCGGTTCGCATGTGGCGCCGAGTCTAGGCCGTCAGCGGGGGCTTCTGTCGGCCAGGAAGGCCTGGAGGTCGTACCGGGAGCGCGTGTTGAGCACGTCCGCCGGCTCCAGCCAGCCACGCCGCGCGATGGCCACGCCCCAGACGAGGTTGTCCAGCTCGTGCCGGTAGTGGGCGTCGGAGTCGATGACGAAGCGACAGCCGAAGGACTTCGCCCGCCGGACCCGCCGCTCGTCGAGGTCGAGGCGCTCGTCCGAGCCGTTGATCTCGAGGAGCGTGCCGGTCGCGGCGGCCTCCTGGTACAGGGCGTCCCAGTCGAGGTCGAGGTCGTCCCGGCTGCCGATCTTGCGGCCCGAGGGATGGGAGATGACGTCGACGTTCGGGTTCTGGAGCGCGGCCCGGTAGCGGTCCATCAGCCGGCTCCGGGGCTGGCTGCGGCCGACGTGGAGGCTGGCGCAGACGAGGTCGAAGCTGGCCAGCAGGCGGTCGGGGAAATCGAGCCGGCCGTCGGGCAGGATCTCCAGCTCGCAGCCGTGGAGGAGCCGGAAGCCCTCCGGGCCGCTGCCCGCGGGGGTCGTGCCCGCCGCCTCCTCCCGGGCGAAGCGTTCGTTCAGCTCGCCGATGATGCGCCGCTGTTGCTCGACCCGGCCGGGATCGAGGCCGCGGGCCACGCCGAGGCTCTGGGTGTGGTCGGTCAGCACCTGGTAGGCGAAGCCGCGGGCCCGGTAGGCCTCGGCGAGGACCTCGATGGGCAGGTGTCCGTCGGACCAGTCGGAGTGGCTGTGGCAGTCGCCGCGGAGGTCGGCCAGCTCGATGAGCCGGGGCAGCGTGCCGGCCCGGGCGGCCTCGATCTCGCCGCCATCCTCGCGCAGTTCGGGCGGGATCAGGGGCAGCTCCAGGAAGCCGTAGACCTCGCCCTCGGTGGGGAAGGTACGCAACTCCGCCCCCTCCCCGACCGCCGGCTGGCCGTCCTTGCCGAGACGCCCGAAGCCATGCTCGGAGAGGCTCCAGCCGCGTTCCCGGGCGATGCCCCGGAGGCGGACGTTGTGGGCCGCCGAGCCGGTGAAATGGACGAGGTAGGAGCCGGCGGCGCCGGGCGCCATGACCATCAGGTCGACCTGCGGGCCGCCGGTCAGCTCGACGGAGGCCTTGGCGCCGCCTCTGCCGAGCACCCGGGCGACGGCCGGCAGCCCTACCAGGCGCTCGACCGCAGCGGCCGGCTGGTCGGTCTCGACGAGCAGGTCGACATCGCCGATCGTCTCCCGGCGGCGCCGGAACGACCCGGCCGGGATGACCGAGTGCAGCCCGGGCGTCCCCTGGAGCGCGGCCAGCAAGCCGCCGATGACCTCGGCGGCGCGGCCCAGGCGCATCCGCCGGCTCTGCCCGTCCAGCCCGGCGATGCCGGCCAGGATGCGTTCGGCCGTCTTGGCGCCCATGCCCCTCATCGCCGTGAGGCGGCCCTCCCGCGCGGCGGTCTCGAGCTCCGCCAGGTTGCGGATGCCGAGGGCCAGGTGGAGCTCCCGAACGGTCCGCGGTCCGAGCCCGGGCACGGCCAGCAGCTCCAGCAGCGAGGGCGGCACCTCCGTCCGCAGCCGCTCGTGGAAGCGCAACCGGCCCGTGTCGGCCAGCTCGGCCAGCTTCAGGTCGATGGCCCGGCCGATGCCGGGCAACCGGGGCGGATGGCCCTCACGGTAGGCGCGAGCGACCTCGACGTCGCTGTCGGCGATGGCATCGCCGGCGCGGCGGTAGGCCTGGGCCTTGAAGACCAGCTCCCCCTTCAGCTCGACGAGGTCGCCGATCTCCTGGAACAGGCGTGCCAGCTCGGCGTTGCCGAGCAGGGGCACGGCGTCCCCGCGGGCCGCGCTGGGACGGTCGTCGAGAGGCTGGCCGGTCTCGTCCGCGTCGTCGTCCGGGGTGCCGCTGGCTGGCATGCGCCCAGTGTGGGCCAGCCCGTGGTCGGCTGTCAGCCGCTCGCTTCGTCCACCACGACCCGGTCGCGGCCGAGGCGCTTGGCCTGGTAGAGGGCCCGGTCGGCGCGCTCGACGAGGGCCGCGACGGCGAGGCCGCGCTCGGCGCCGACGGCCACACCGACGGAGACACTGACGGTGCCCTGGACGCCCAGGGCCGGCAGGTCGATAGCCGCGACAGCGGCCCGGATGCGCTCGGCCACCATCTGCGCCTGCTCCGATGTGGCCCGGCGCAGGATCACCGCGAACTCCTCGCCGCCGTAGCGGGCCGGCGTATCGCCCATGCGCACCGAGCCGGCGATGGCCCGCCCGACGGCCCGCAGCACGTCGTCGCCGCGGGCGTGGCCGTAGCGGTCGTTGAGGGCCTTGAAGCGGTCGATGTCGACCATCAGCACACCCAGCGCATCGCCGCTGCGCCGGCCCTGGGCGAGGATGTCGGCCAGCTCGTCGAAGTGGCGCCGGTTGGGCAGTCCGGTGAGGACGTCGATCCGGGCTCGCGTCTCCGCGGCCTGGTGGGCATAGGCTCGCTCGAGCGCCACCGAGACCTCGCCGGCCGCGGCCTGGAGGAGCTCGCGGTCGGCGACGGTCCAGGCCTCGGTCGTTCGGCGCGACAGGAGCAGGACGCCGACCGGGGCGCGCTCGGCGAAGAGCGGCTCGGCGAGGACGTGGCGGAGGCCGAAGGCCGATCTGAGCTGCACGACGAGCCGGTCCGTGGCCCGCTCGCCGGCCGATGCCACGGGCGCCAGGATGTCGGCGGGCAGGTGCATCGTCGCCGGCCCGACCGTCCAGCTGGCCGAGACGAGGGTGGCCTCGATGAGCCGCTCGGCCGGGCGCAAGCGGGCGATGACGACATGGTCCACGCCCGCCGCGCCGCGCAGGGCGTCGACCATCGCGGCCACCACCGCATCGGGCGAGATCGAGCGCGAGAGGCGCTGCAGCAACTGGGTGAAGGTGGCCTCGCCGGAGCGTTCGCGGTCGGCGAGCGCCTGGCGTGCCCGGTACTGGGCCAGCAGGCCGCCGCCCAGGCCGAGCACCGCGATCGCCGTCAGCCAGTCCAGGACACCGGGCGTCGCGACGATGAAGCGGACCAGCACGAGGGCCAGGAGCACGACCAGGCAGCCCACGATGAGCCGGTCGATGAGCCGGACCGCGGCCAGGATGTTGGCGGCCGAGAGGCGGCGGGCCGATCCGAACCTGATGCCCACGTCGGGCACGACGATGACGACGCCGGGCCTGCCTGTCCATAGTCCTTTCCGCGGCGCCCGGCGCCCGACCCCCAGGGCGCCAGTGTTAACGGCGGGGCGAATGTTAACGAGAGCAAGAAGAGGGAATCTTGACTCTCCGGCACGCAACTGCGACCATCGCCGTACGTGTCGGGCCGCCGGGGAGCGACGACCCGATGCCGCCCCCGGTGGGCCGCAGACCCTGTGCAGGGTCTCCCAGGCGACCCGTCTGCCGGTGGCATCGTCCGCGACGCACTCGACCCGCATGGGAAGAGGCAAGGAGGAGAGCCCAGTGTCATCCAGGAGTACCTTCTCGCGCTTGGCGGGGCTGCTCGCCCTGCTGGCGATCGTGTTCGCGGCCTGTAGCCCCGCGGCAACGACAGCACCCTCCGCCACGACCGGCGGGGGCGGCGGGGCCGCCGCCTGGGTTCCTGATCCGACGTTGCTCACCGCGGCCAAGGCGGAGGGTGGCCTGACGACCATCGCCCTGCCCCGTGACTGGTGCGACTACGGCGACCTGATCGACGGCTTCACCGCGACGACCGGCATCCCCATCAACGGGCTGAACCCGCTGGGCGGCTCCGGTGACGAGATCACCGCCATCAAGGCCAACGAGACCAACAAGGGCCCGCAGGCGCCGGACGTCATCGACGTCGGCCTGTCCTTCGGCCCGCAGGCCAAGACCGACGCGCTCATCCAGCCCTACAAGGTCTCGACCTGGGACAGCATCCCGGCCACGGCCAAGGATGCCGACGGCTACTGGTACGGCGACTACTACGGCGTGCTCTCGTTCGAAGTGAACACGGCCGTCATCACCAAGGTCCCGGCCGACTGGTCCGACCTGCTCAGCGCCGATTACAAGAACTCGGTCGCCCTGGCCGGCAACCCGGTCGTCTCCAACCAGGCCATCTCGGCCGTCTGGGCCGCGGCGCTCGCCAACGGCGGGTCGCTCGACAACGCCCAGCCGGGCCTCGACTTCTTCAAGAAGCTCGTCGACGCCGGCAACTTCGTGCCGATCGTTGCCAACGCGGCCCAGGTCGCCCACGGCGACGCGCCCATCCGCATCGCCTGGACGTACAACGCCTTGGCCGACCGCGATTCGCTCGCCGGCAACCCGCCCATCACCGTGGTGGTCCCGAAGTCGGGCCGCTTCGGCGGCATGTATATCCAGGCCATCAGCGCCTTCGCCCCGCACCCCAATGCGGCCAAGCTGTGGATGGAGTGGCTCTACTCCGACCAGGGCCAGAACCTCTGGCTCAAGGGCTACTGCAACCCCATCCGCTATGCCGACATGGTCACCCGGAACGTCGTCCCGGCCGACCTGGCAGCCAAGCTGCCCGAGAGCAACGGCACCCAGCTGCCCACGCTCGACCAGATCACCAAGGCCTCGGCGCTGATCACCGCCGGCTGGCCGACGACGGTCGGCGTGACCGTCACGACACCCGCCCCCTAGCTAGCGCCGCCGCAGAGCCGTGACCGGCACTGCGTTGCCGCTCGACGTCCGGGGCGCGCCACCAGCGCGCCCCGGACGTTCGCGTTTCAACTGGTCGTGGTTGGGCGCCCTGCCCTTCCTCATCTTCGCGTCCGCGTTCATGCTCGTCCCGGCTTCCTACCTGGTCCTTGGCTCGTTCCAAAACCAGGCCGGCTCCTTCACGGTCCAGAACTACGCCGACCTCTCGGGCCCGCTCATCGTCGAGGCCTACAAGAACAGCCTCGAGATCAGCCTCGTCACCGCCGTCGCCGGCGGCATCTTCGGCTTCCTGCTGGCGTATGCGGTGATCGCCGGCGGGCTGCCCCGCTTCCTGCGCACCGCCCTGATGACCTTCTCGGGCGTGGCCTCGAACTTCGCCGGCGTGCCCCTCGCCCTGGCCTTCGTGTTCACGATCGGCCGGCTGGGCCTGCTCACGGTCTTCCTCAAGAACATCCTGGGCATCGACCTGTGGGGCAACGGCTTCACGATCTACTCGAAGCTCGGCCTGGAGATCGTGTACCTCTACTTCCAGTTCCCGCTCATGGTCCTGATCATCGCGCCGGCCATCGACGGCCTGCGCCGGGAATGGCGTGAGGCCTCCGAGAACATGGGCGCGAGCACCTTCCAGTACTGGCGCTACGTCGCCCTGCCGGTCCTGCTGCCCTCGCTGCTGGGGACCACCATCCTCCTCTTCGGCAACTCCTTCGGGGCGCAGGCGACCGCCTACCAGCTCACGGGCGGCGTGTTCAACATCGCCACCCTCCTCATCTCGCAACAGCTGCGCGGCGACGTCCTCCACAACGAGGGCCTCGGCTACGCCGTGGCCATGGGCATGGTCGCGATCATGACCGTTTCGATCGGGGTCTACTACTGGCTCCAGCGCCGCGCCGAACGGTGGGCCAAGTGACCGACTCGGGCGGCGCCTTCGGCGGCCGCTTCCCGGACGCGGTCGAGAGTGTCGTCCATGCGGCCGGCGCGCCCCAGGACCGGCGGCGCCTGCGCCTCGGCTCGATCGGCTGGTGGGTCGTCTTCCTCATCGGCGTGCTCTACTTCTTCCTGCCGCTCCTCTCGACGCTCGAGTTCTCGCTGCGGGCGCACCCCGACCTAGCCGCCTACACGAACGTGTTCAAGGACAAAGGCTTCACGGGGAGCCTCCTCTATTCATTCGTGGCCGGCCTGCTGACCATCGTCATCAGCACCGCGATCATCGTGCCCACCGCGGTCTGGGTGCGCCTGAAGGTCCCGCGCCTGCGCCCGATCGTCGAGCTGATCACCTTGCTGCCCTTCGTGATCCCGCCGATCATCCTCGTCTTCGGCCTCATCCGGACCTACAGCGGCCCGCCCTTCCACCTGACCGACACCGACTTCGGCAGCAACGCCCTGCTCATCGCGGGCTACGTGATCCTCTCCTTCCCGTACATGTACCGCGCCGTCGATACGGGCCTGCGGGCCATCGACGTGCAGAGCCTGACCGAGGCGTCGCAGAGCCTCGGGGCCGGGTGGGTGCGCATCCTCTGGCAGGTCATCTTCCCGAACCTGCGCGTGGCCCTCCTGAGCGGCGCGTTCCTGACCCTGGCCATCGTCATCGGCGAGTACACCATCGCGACCTTCCTCGCCCGCCCGGCCTTCGGGCCGTACCTGTCGGACCTGGGCAACGTCAAGGCCTACGAGCCGGCCGCGGTCGCGCTCATCAGCTTCGGCCTGACTTGGATCGCCATGGGCTTCCTGTCCATCCTTGGGCGTGGCACCGGTGGCCGCGTCCAGGTCGCCGGCGCACGCTAAGGAGACCCGAGCCCGATGCCCTTCCTCGAGTTGACCGGGGTCCAGAAGCGCTTCGGCGACGTCGCCGCCGTCGACGACTTCAACCTCAAGGCGGAGCGTGGCGAGTTCGTGTCCTTCCTGGGGCCCTCGGGCTGCGGCAAGACGACGACCCTGCGCATGATCGCCGGCTTCGAGCGGCCGACCGCGGGGCAGATCATGGTGGACGGCGCGGACATCACCCATCGCGCCCCCAACCAGCGCAACGTGGGCATGGTCTTCCAGTCCTACGCCCTCTTCCCCAACATGTCCGTGGCCGACAACGTCGGCTTCGGACTGAAGGTCCGCAAGCGGCCCCGGGCCGAGATCCGCAAGCGGGTCGGCGAGCTGCTCGATCTCATCCACCTGCCCGACAAGGCCGACCGGTTCCCCTACCAGCTCTCGGGCGGCCAGCAGCAGCGGGTGGCCCTCGCTCGGGCCCTGGCCATCGAGCCGCAGGTGCTCCTGCTCGACGAGCCGCTCTCCGCCCTGGACGCGAAGATCCGGGTCCTCCTCCGCAACGAGATCCGGGCCATCCAGCGCCAGCTCGGCATCACCACGGTGTACGTGACCCACGACCAGGAGGAAGCCCTCTCGCTCTCCGACCGGGTTGTGGTCATGAGCGAGGGCCGCATCGAGCAGGTGGGCACGCCCTTCGAGATCTACAACTTCCCCCAGACCGCCTTCGTGGCCTCCTTCGTGGGCACCCTCAACCACCTCGAGGCCACGGTCGTCGACCCGGCCGCCGGCCTGGTCCGTGTCGAGGACCAGCAGCTGCGCGTCGCCAAGCCCATCACCGACCGGCGCGCCGGCGAGACCGTCTCGGTCGCCATCCGCCCCGAGGCCCTCGCTCTCGGCGAGGCCGCACCCGGCGTCAACCAGCTCCGCGGCACCATCGCCCAGGTCACCTTCCTGGGCTCCATCGTGCGCATCCGCATCCAGCTGGGGGCCGGGACATCGATCTCGTTCGACACCTTCAACAACCCCCATCTGGCGGTGCCGGCCGAGGGCCAGGCGGTCGCCCTGGCCGTCCCCCCCGAGGCCTGCCTCATCCTCAAGGGCACGCTCGTCGAGGCCGAAGTCGGCGACGAGGCCGAGTAGGACCGGTCCTCGGGCGGCCCGCGAGTCGGCCTCAGGCGGCCTCGTCCAGGTCGGAGGCGGCCACCGCGTTGCCGCCGCCCCCGCGCTTGACCCGGTAGAGGGCCCGGTCGGCCGCGCCGACGAGGTCGCCGGGCGTGCGGGCATCGGCGGGGAAGGCGGCCAGGCCGATGGACACGCCGATGGGCACCGAAGCGCCGTTGGCGGCGCTGAAGGCGTCGTCGCCGAAGGCGGCGATGATGCGCTGCGCGGCCACTCGAGCCAGGCTCACGTCCGCGTCGGGCAGGATGATCGCGAACTCGTCGCC
>JBIOIE010000010.1:0-16666 GCA_044449605.1 Candidatus Limnocylindrales bacterium
TGGCGCCCCCGGCAGGATTCGAACCTGCGACCTTCCGCTTAGAAGGCGGTTGCTCTGTCCACTGAGCTACGGGGACGCGCCGGAGATGGTACCGCCCGGTGCGCCGTGCCTGGCCCCGCCGGTCCGGTCCGCGCCCACGTGCCGACCGAGCGGGATGACGATCGGACCTTGACGACCGCTCGAACGGGCGTGCTATCCTGCGCGCCCTTCCCTCGACCTCCCCAGGCCGCGTAGCTAACCGAGGTCCAGCCCAGATCGTGGTCGCCACGCAGCGGATCGCTCCCGGCCAGCTCGATGCCGGGCTCCTGCCCGAGCTGCCGCGCCTGCCCATCGCGCCCGAGTGGAAGGTCCAGCAGCGCCTCTGGGGCCATGCCTTCCACCCCATGTGCAGCTACCTGGCGATGTTCCCGGCGGCGCTGGCACACGCCTTCATCGCCCGCTACAGCCGCCCGGGCGACGTCGTCCTCGACCCCTTCAGCGGCCGCGGCACCACACCCCTCCAGGCCTGCGCGGAGGGGCGCATCGGGGTCGGCAACGATCTCAACCCGATGGCCCACCTCCTGACCGCGGCCAAGGTCGATCCGCCCTCCAGCGCCGAGATGACGGCCCGGCTGGCGATCCTGCGCGTGCGCTGGTCGGTCGAGGCCCCGCGCTGGGACGTCCTCGCCGAAGCGGCCATCGCCCGCCCCGGGCCGGGCGGTGGCCTGGTGCCGCCGGCGGGTGGCCACGGCCCGGAGGCGCCGCTGCCCGCCGAGGTCGCCCTCGCCTTCCACCCGCGCACGCTCGCCCAGGTGCTCTTCATGCGCGAGGCGCTCCAGATCGACGACCGCACCGACCGGTTCCTGGCGGCGGCCCTGACCGGCATCCTCCACGGCCGGAGTCAGAGCTACCTCTCGGACATCATGCCCAACTCGTTCAGCATGGCGCCGCGCTACGTACGCGACTTCGTCGCCCAGACCGGCTTCCAGGCCGTCCAGCGCGACGTCTTCGCCTGCCTCGATGCGAAGCTGCGGCGCCTCATGCGCCAGGGCCTCCCGGCCGTCCGGGGGATCGCCCTGTTGGGCGACGCGCGCGACGCCGGCAGCCGCGTCCATCGCGCCTTGCTCGAGCGGGCCCTGCCCGATCGGGCCCGCTTGGTGGTGGCCAGCCCGCCCTACCTGCGCGTCGTCAAGTACGGCTACTACAACTGGCTCCGCCTCTGGTTCCTGGGGGTCGACCCGGACGCCGTCGACGCGCTGCTCGACGACGCCCATCATCTCGACGCCTACGTGGCCTTCCTGCGCACCGTGCTCGCGGACCTGCGCACCGCGCTCACCGATGACGCGGTCGTCGTCCTGGTCATCGGCGACGTGGAGCTGGACCGCGGCCGGCCCATCCGCAACGGCATGGACCTGGCCGGCACGGTCTGGGAGCGGGCCGCCGCGCCCGAGGGCTACCACCTGGCCGGGATCGCCCTCGACGACATCGCGGCCCAGCGCAAGATGACGAAGATCTGGGGCCTGGAGGCGGGCCGCACGACGAAGACCGACCGGCTCCTGGTCATGGCCCCGACCGAGGCGGGCCGGCGGCGGGCGCTGGCGGGGGCGGCGACGCCGATCGACTGGGAATGGCCCGCGCAGGGGCGCCTGCGCCTGCTCTGAACCCGGGCCTATACTCGCCGCCGTATGCGGCTGATGTACCACCCGAACGACCTCGCGGCGATGGACCCGCTCGTGCTCATGAAGAACCTCGACCACGTGCGCATGACCAGCCGGCGACTCTCCTACGTCCTCCAGCAGCAGGTCCACCTCTACGTGCCCGAGGCGAACCAGCTCCGCGACGAGATCGACAAGTACGTCGAGGCCGAGCGCCAGATCGAGGGCGAGCTGGCCAGGCGGCGCATCCGCGCCTGATCTAGGGCCTCAGCCCGGGCAGCCCGCGTCGCTCAGGCGGGTTCGAGTGACGGGGTCAGACTTCCCGTCTTGGCCTGGCCCGATACGGCCTCATCCTCGGCCGACCCGCTGCGCCGCCGCTCGCGTTCCTCGCGGCTGATGGTGCTGGCGATCGCCGCCAGGGCGGGCATGTCCGAGAGGGTGAAGCCGATGCCGTGCTCGGCCAGTTCGACGATGCCCCAGCCCTGGAAGGCGCCCCGGCCGGCGACCGCGCACATCTCGTCGTACAGCTCCGGCCAGCCGACCCGCCGGCGTCGATAGCAGAAGCGCACGAAGTCGATCGCCTCAGCCGAGGGCGCCGGGACTGGATCCCGGGGCGCAGGGGTGGGGCTGATGCGGCGCAAGTCCATCGACGCCAGGATCCTCCTTGATGCCTGTTCCCGGGCACACGCAGGCGAGCATGGCGAACCCGAGATGCCCGTTCCGGCGGTCGGTCGCCACCCTGGGACGGCCCCCGGCCGCGGCGTCCTGGGCGGCGCCCCGGCCTCTCTTGTGATCTCCGGCATGGTACCCGTGGACCCCCTTCGGTGCGAAGGGGGTATGTCCACCATCTTGTCCACCATCTTGTCCACACGGCCCGGCGACGGCCTCCGGGACCGGGTCGGTGTCACCCGGCCGCTCAGCCGGCGCGGCGAACGACCCCCACACCGGGCGTCGTTGGCAGCTGCCAGCGACAGTCGGAACCGAGGGTCAGGCCCTCGAAGGGGTCGTCGGCCAGAAGCAGGCAGCCGTCCAGGTCGGCCCAATCGACGAGGCCCGCCACGGCGGCCGAGGCGGCGATGCCGAGGCTCGTCTCCTCCATGCAGCCGAGGAAGATGCGGAAGCCCAGCTCCCGCGCGCGCCGGATCATGCGCAGGGCGGGCCCGACCCCGCCGACCTTGGCCAGCTTGACGTTGACCCCGGCCACCACGCCGACCAGGCCCTCGAGGTCGGCCTCGACGACGGCGCTCTCGTCGGCCACGACCGGCAGCGCCGAGCGCTCCTGGAGCCAGCGCAACTGGTCGAACCGGCGGGCCGGGAAGGGCTGCTCGATGAGCTCCACGCCGAGGCGGAGGCACTCGGGCAGGAGGGCCCCGGCGATCGCCGGGGTCCAGGCCGTGTTGGCGTCGACCCGGATGGGTCCCGCGAAGACCGCCCGCACGGCCTCCAGCGTGGCCAGGTCGGCTGGTCCGCCGAGCTTGATCTTGAGGGCCGGGAAGTGGGCCGCGCGGGCGGCCCGCCGGGCGACGACGCCGGGCTCGTCGATGCCGATGGTGAAGTCGGTCGGGGGCAGGTCGCGCGGCGTGCCGAGCAGCTCCGGGAGGGCCAGGCCGAGCCGCTTCCCGACGAGGTCGTGGAGGGCGATGTCGACCGCGCATTTGGCGGCCCCGTTGTGGCTGATGCGCGCCTCCATGGCCTCCGCGGCGGCGACCAGCCAGGCCCGGGCCGCGGCCAGGCCTCCCGGCGGTGCGCCGAGCGGTTCGACCGCGTCCAGCAGCACCGGCACGACGGCAACGACCGTCTCCGGGGTCTCGCCGTAGAAGGGGTCGGGGAAGCCCTCGCCGATCGCCCGCAGCCCCTCCCCGTCCTCGAGGGTGACGATGACGGTCGAGGCCTTCTCGTCGGGCAGCGCCCGGGCGATCCGGAAGGGATCGCGGAAGTCGAGCCGGAGGATCTCCGACGAGGCCCTCACGAGAGCCGCGCCCGAAGGGCGTCGAGGAGGCGTTCTCCGCCGAAGCGGTAGGGGTCGTCGGTCGGCAGGCCGGTCTCCTCGGCCGTGCGGGCGATCTCCCGCCGGGCCTCGGACTCCGAGGCGAGCAGCCCGGTGTTGAGGGCCACGCAGGCCACCACCGAGGGGGCCACCAGCCCGGCGACCTGCTCGTGGAGGCGGATGTACTCGGGCAGCGGCTTGAGCAGTTGGTCGGTCCCTTCCCAGCCGTGGTGGTGCGTGCGGCCGGCCTGGTGGACCATGACCATCGCCTGGGGCGTGCAGCCGTGGATGAGGCCGAGGGTGACCGCGCTGTAGGCGGGATGGTCGAGCGAGCCCTGGCCCTCGACGAAGATCCAGTCGCCCATCTCCTCGGCCTGCTCGACGAGCCATTCACAGGTGCCGTTGAGGAAGTCGGCGATGACCCGGTCGACGGCGACCCCCCAGCCGTCGATCATCATGCCGGTCTGGCCCGTGGGCACGAAGACGGCGGGCAGCCCGGCCTCGACGGCCGCCTTGCGCAGCTCCAGGGCCACGCTCATCTTGCCCAGCGCGCAGTCGGTGCCGACGGTCAGGATGACCTTCTTGCCGGGCAGGTGGGCGCGGCCGGTCGAGACCTCCTCGCGCGCCGGCGGCCGTCGGTAGTCGACGATGCTGGCGCCCGTGATGTGCGCGGCCGCCGCGAATTCCGGATCGTCGCCGAGGAGGGAATGCAGGCCGGAGCGGATGTCGAGACCGGCGTCCATGGCCTCGAGGACGATGGCCCGCCACGAGGCCGGCAGCTTGCCGCCGGCCGGCGCCGTGCCCATCAACAGGGCGGTCGGCCGGCCTGGGAGCGCTTCGACGAGGGTGGCCACGACCGGGATGTCGTAGGGGTCGCCCAGCCAGTCGCGCACGTTGCGGCCGGCGCGCGTGGAGTCGATGACGGCGACGATCGCGTCGCGTCCGTAGCGGATGACGCCCATCGCCGTCTTTGAGCCGATCTCGCCGAACTCGCCTTCGGCCAGGATCACGAGGCGTTGCCGAGCTGTGGGGTGGGTCATGGCGTCCGAGTGTAATGAGGACGCCCCCGGGGCGCGGTCCGGGGGCGTCGGGAAGATTCGGTTGGTACCGCATACCGGATTCGAACCGGTGGTCTCCGCCTTGAGAGGGCGGTGTCCTGGGCCTCTAGACGAATGCGGCCCGCTGTTCGGCGGCCGTCGGCCGCGCGAGCGCCGGAGAGTGTAGCACGGGCTTCCGCGCGCTCCGACGCCGGTCTGGACCCTACAGCCGATGGGCCTCGAGGAAGGCTCGGATCGCCGTGGCGACCTGCTCGTAGGCCTCCTCACCGATGACGAGGCCGTAGTGGGAGTGCGCTCCGTAGGGCTGGTATTCGGCACCCAGCCACTCGGCCAGATGTTCGGAATCGGGCTCCGGGTGGAGGCGGTCGAGGCCTCCGCCGACGACGAGCACCGGCAGGCCCTCAGCCAGCGCGTCGCGATCGACCGCGATGCCGGCCAGCACCTGGCGGCGGGCGAGCCCGGACTCGGCCCCCAGCATGTGCTGCACGCGCATGACGTCGGCGATGGTGAGGTCCGGATCGCGCCGCCCGATCTGCTCGGGCAGCCCGGACCAGCCGATGAAGTCGCGCCTGAAGATCGGCGGCACGGTGCGCAGCTGGTGGACCCGGGCCACCGGGCGAAGGTCTCCGGGCAGCGCCGGGCTGACCAGGACGAGGCCGGCCACCGGCCGGCCCTCGGCTGCCTTCAGGGCGAGGAGACCGCCGAGGCCATGGCCGACGAGCACGACGTTGCCGCCCAGGCGCTCGAGGGCGGCCTCGACATCGCCAAGGTAGGTCTCGAAGCCGAGGGTCTCGTAATCGGCCGTGTCGGACCAGTAGTGGCCGCGCAGGTTGACGGCATGGGCCTCCCAGCCGCGCTGGGCGAAGTACTCCTGGTAGCGATGCCAGACCCACGAGCCGCCCAGTTCGCCGTGGATCATCAGCAGCGGGCGACGGCGAGATCGTCGTTCGGGCAGCCAGGACTCGATGTGGACGCCCCGCTCAAGCAGGTCGATCTCGTCCTTGCGCACAGGCCGCATGGAGGCCGGCCGCTCGGTCGGCCGGATCTGCTGCGGTGCGCCCTGATCGTGGTCCATCGGCGCGCTCACCAGCCGGCTGCGCTGAAGAGGAGGCCGGTGGCCGGCTTGGGGTAGAAGTAGGTCGACTTCTGGGGCATCAGCTCGCCGCCCGCAGCGATGCCGGCGACGACGCCGGCGGCGATCGGCTCGAGCAGGAAGCTCGAACTGGCCTCGCCCCGGTCGACGCTCGCGCAGGCCAGCGCAGCGTCACGCTCGTAGGTGACCTCGCCCTGCGCTACCTCCGCTGGACCAAGCCCGAAGACGGCGGCGAGGAGACCGCCAAGCTGGCTCACGCCGAGGGCACGCAGGGCGGCTGACGAGCCCGTTTCGACGAACGGGTCAAGGGCTCCCGGCCGCGGCCGCAACACGGCCGCGTGGCCGGCGCTCCAGACACCGATGCGGGCCGGCTGATCATCTGGCGCGACGGGCATCGTGGGCGGAAAGGCCGCCAGGAGCGCCTCCGAACGGGAGGGCAGCCCCTCCACGTCGGCAAACGGGGCGGCCGCGGCGATGAGCTCCGTCCCGACCGGCGGCAGGTGCACGAGCCGATGGGTGGGCAGGACCGCCATCTCCGTGGCGGCTGTGTCGAAGAGGAGGGCCAGGATGTAGGCATCCGATGAGTCGTCCGAGCCCTCCCCGGCGTCCAGACGCTCCGCATGGAAGCGCAGCGCCGTCTCGTAGCGATGGTGGCCGTCGGCGATCGTGATGGATCCGGCCGAGGCGAGGGCCAGGAGCCGATCGGCCGGGCCGCCGTCGCCCACCTCCCCGGCGGGCACGAGCCACAGCCGATGCCGGACCCGGTCGTCGTCGACGAGGTCGCTGGCCGCCGGCTGCGCCGCCAGCGCGGCGAGGATGGGGCCGCTCTCGCCGAAGGGCGAGCGGTAGAGGCCGACCATCGCGCTGAAGTTGGCGCCGGTCGCCTCGAGCAGGGCGTGACGGTCCTCCTTGGGACCGCTCAGCGTCCGCTCATGGGGGCACACGCCCGATCCGGGCCCATACGGCTCGACCCGCAGGCGGGCGAAGAAGCCGCGCTGGCGGCGCTCGACGGGCGAGCCGGGCAGCCAGTAGGTCTGCTCGTAGGCGTAGATGGCGGGCTCGGGATCCTGGCGCAGGGTCCCGTCGATGCGCCAGGCGGTGAAGGCCGCAGCCGCTCGCTGGTAGCGTGCGCCGGGGCCGTCGCCGGGCTCGACCGGGGGCAGGTCGAGGAACACCGAGTTACGCGGATGGCGGGCGACGAGCCGGGCTTGGAGGGCCGGCGGGATGACGTCGTAGGGCGGGCTGACGACGGCCGCCAGGTCGCCGACGGACGCCGGGTCGTAGCGCAGGGCACGGAACGGGCGCAACGTGGGCACGGGCTGCCTATCGTAGCCGACGGCCCGGCTCGAGGGACCGCGGTGTCCTGGACGCCCACGGGCCTATCCTTCGAACGTGCGAAGATCGCTCGTCGGGCCCCTCTGTTCCGCGGTTGCGGCGTTGTTGCTCGCCGCCTGCGGCGCCATCAGCGCGACGATGCCACCGCCGACCCCCGCCGATGCCCTGGGCATCTTCGCCCAGTGGGCGCTGCGCGGGATCGACGTCCACGGACGGGTCAGCGGCGACCCCGGCTGCGGCGATGCTTCGCTGGTCGACAACGCCGTCCACGTCGTCGTCTCGCTCGGCGGCGACGCGGACCGCGACGTCTATCTCTTCAGCTTCAGCAACAGCGTTCGCTGGGCCGACGGCGGCCCGGTCGTGGACGCCTGCCAGGCCCAGTTCGAGGCCCGCTCGTCGCGCGCCGGCGGTCCGGTCGAGCGGATCGACGTGAGCCCGTATCGGGCGTTCGGCGACGGCTGGTCCGCGGAGCTGAAGGCGGATCTCAGCGCTGGGCTGGTCGTCGCCGCCGGTGACGGCGGCGTGCCGACAGGAGCCGATGCGAACCTCACCCCCCAGCCCAGCGCGGTCACGAGCCCATGACCGGGCGCCGGGCCGAGGCTCAGCGGCCCGGCGCTACGATGCCGGCGTGACCACCCAGCGTCCCCGCGACCCATGGCCCCTCTTCGGGCGCGACGTGCCGGGCGTCGCCTGGCGGCCCGACCCGGACGCGGCTCATGAGACCCGCCTGGCCGGCGCTATCCGCGCCTCCGGCGAGCCTGACCTCGAGGCCTTCCAGGCCCGCGCGGCGAGCGATCCGGGCTGGTTCTGGGGACTGGCTGCGGACGACATCGCCCTGCCCTGGCAACGCCGGCCGATCCGGACCCTGGACCTCTCGGGCGGCGTCGAGTGGGCGCGTTGGTGGGTCGGCGGGGCCTTCAACCACGCGTCGGCGGCGGTCGATGGGCGAGCCGAACGGGACCCGGGTGGCGCCGCCCTGATCTGGGAGGGCGACGAGGGCGCGGTCCGGCAGCTCACCAACGCGGAGCTGCGCGAAGCGGTTGACCGGGCGGCCGGGATGCTCCGTGCCCGAGGCGTCGGGCCCGGCGATCGGGTCGGCATCCTGCTGCCGATGCTGCCCGAGACGGTCGTGGCGGTCATGGCCCTCGGCAAGCTGGGCGCCATCTTCACGCCGATCTTCTCCGGCTACGGCGCCGAGGCCGTGGCCGCGCGCCTGGCCGACTGCGAGGCCAGCCTGCTCATCACCGCTGACGGTTTCCGTCGCCGGGGCGGCGTGGTGGCCCTCAAGGTGACGGCGGACGCGGCGGTCGCCCTTGCCCCCACCGTCCGGCAGGTGCTCGTGGTCCGCCGCCTCGGAGACGAGGCTGACCCTCCGCCCTGGACCCCGGGCCGCGATGTGTGGTGGGATGACGCCCTCGCCGACCCGGCGGTGACGCCGTTGCGCGAGACTCCGCAGACCGACCCCGAGACGCCCTTCATGATGATCTACACCTCGGGCACGACCGGCCGTCCCAAGGGCGCGGTCCACGTCCACGGCGGCTTCCCGGTCAAGGCCGCCCAGGACCTCGCCCACTGCTTCGACCTGCGTGCCGGGGAACGCCTCTTCTGGTTCACCGACCTGGGCTGGATGATGGGTCCCTGGGCCATCTTCGGCTCCCTGCTCCTGGGCGCCACGCTCGTCCTCTACGAGGGCACGCCCGACCATCCGGGCCCCGACCGCCTCTGGTCGATCGCCCAGCGCCACCGGGTGACCCACCTCGGCCTCTCGCCGACGGTCATCCGCAGCCTCATGGGCCACGGCCCCGAACCAGCCCGTGGTTACGATCTGTCCACGCTGCGCGTGCTCGGCTCGACGGGCGAGCCCTGGAACCCCGAGCCGTGGTGGTGGTTCTTCGACGAGATCGGCGGCCGCCGCTGCCCGATCGTCAACTACAGCGGCGGCACCGAGGTGAGCGGCGGGATCGTCTCGGGCAACCTCATCACCCCGATCAAGCCGTGCGGCTTCAGCGGTCCGGTCCCCGGCACGGCCGCCGATGTCGTCGGCCCGGACGGGACGAGCGTCCGCGGGACCGTCGGCGAGCTGGTCATCCGGGCGCCCATGGCGGGCATGACCCGGGGCTTCTGGCGCGACCCCGAGCGCTACGTCGAGACGTACTGGTCGCGCATCCCGGGCGTCTGGGTCCACGGCGACTGGGCGGTCGTCGACGCCGACGGCCACTGGTTCATCCAGGGCCGCTCCGACGACACGCTCAAGGTGGCCGGCAAGCGGGTCGGTCCGGCCGAGGTCGAGTCGGCGGCCGTGGCCCACACGGCGGTCATCGAGGCCGCGGCCGTCGGCGTGCCCCACGAGATCAAGGGCGAGGCGATCGTCGTCTTCTGCGTCCTGCGCCGGGGCGAGCAGGACGGCCCGGACCTGCGCGCCGCGATCGCGGCCCGGGTCGTCGAGTCGCTCGGCAAGGCCCTCAAGCCGGAGGCCGTGGTGATCGTCACCGGGTTGCCCAAGACCCGCAGCGGCAAGGTCATGCGGCGCGTGGCGCGGGCGGCCTATCTCGGCCTCGACCCGGGCGACATCTCGGCCCTCGAGGACCCGCTCACGCTCGAGGCGATCCGCGCCGCCGTGCAGCCCCGAGGCTGAGGAGCCCGCCCTACTGGAGTGCGGACAGGCGGTCCGCGTACTGGCGCCGGACGACGTTCAGCTCGGCCAACGTGAAGCCCAGCTCGTCGGCGACCTGGCGGATGGTGGCGTTCTCCTCGGCGCTGATGGTGTCGCCGGCCGCCGTGGCGACCGCGAACATGCAGTGCAGGAGCTGCTGCCGCTCGTCGGGCGTCGAGGCCTCCCGGAAACGGCGCGTGACGAGGTAGTCCTCGGTGGCCCCCTCGGCCACCGCCTGGTGACGCGCGATCTCGACGACCAGGACCGCCAACGCCTCATCGAGCCCAGACCAGTCGCGCAGGATGCGCTCCATCTCGGCCGTTTCCGCGGCCGAGATCTCGAGGTCGGCGTAGGCGATCCGGCCGAGCACATACGCGAAGCCGCCGACGATGGCGGCCCGGTCGGGCGGCAGGGCCTCGAGGCGGGCCACGATGGCCCGGATGGTCTGGGTCTCGCGCGGGTCCCCGGCGCGATCCTGGGTCGGCATCAGACGACCTTCAGGCCGAGGATGCGGCGGCCGATGACGAGGCGCTGGATCTGGCTCGTGCCCTCCCCGATCTCGGTCAGCTTGGCGTCGCGCAGGAAGCGTTCCACCTTGTACTCCTCGACATAGCCATAACCGCCGTGGATCTGCACGGCGTTGTTCGTCGCCCGCTGGGCGACCTCCGAGGCGAAGAGCTTGGCCTCGGCCGCGGCGGTGATGTGGTCACGCCCCCGGTCCTTCAGCCAGGCCGCCCGCCAGACCATGGCTCGGGCCGCGTCGATCTCGGTGGCCATGTCGGCGACCATGAACGCGACCCCCTGGAAGGTGCCGATGGGGCGTCCGAACTGGTGACGCTCGCGAGCGTAGACGATGGAGGCGTCGAGGGCCGCCTGGGCCAACCCGACGGCCATCGCCCCGATCGAGATGCGCCCGCCGTCGAGGGTCTTCAGGAAGATCTTCCAGCCCCCGCCGCGCTCGCCGAGCAGCTGCGCGGCCGGGACCCGGCACGCCTCGAAGAGCAGCTCGCCGGTGTTGCTGGCGTGGAGGCCCATCTTCTCCTCGAGCCGGCCGACGCTGAAGCCGGGCGTGTCGGCCTCGACGATGAAGGCGCTGATCTCGGGCGCATCACCGTCGAGCGTGCCCGTGCGGGCGGTCACGATGTAGGTGCCGGCCTGACCGGCGTTGGTGATGAAGCGCTTCCGCCCGTCGATGACCCAGCTGCCGCCATCCGGTCCGTCCTCGTGGCGGGCGGTCGTGCGCGTGCCGCCCGAGTCCGAACCGGCGTCCGGCTCGGTCAGACCGTAGGCGCCCAGAACCCGGCCCTGGGCCATCGGCACCAGGAAGCGCTCCTTCTGCTCCGGGGTGCCGGCCAGGTGAAGCGGTCCGCAGCCCAGGCTGGTGTGGGCGGCGACGATGATGCCCAGCGAGCCCCACACGCGCGACAGCTCTTCGACCGCCACGGCGTAGGCGAGCGTGTCGAGCCCGGCGCCGCCCTCGTCCTCGGGAAAGGGCACGCCGAGGAGGCCCATCGGGCCCAGCATCGACACGATGTCGGAGGGGAATCGCCGCTGCCGCTCGTGCTCTTCGACGACCGGTTCGACCTCGTTGACGGCGAAGTCGCGGATCGTCTGGCGCAGCAGGACGTGCTCAGCGGAAAGGTCGAGATCCAAGGAGCCCGGAGACTAGCACGGGCGGGCGGTCCCGTCCGCCCGGCGGCGTCGGGCATCGGCGCGACGGCACCGCAGGAGCGTCGGTCGATGCGCGGTGCTACGCTCGCCGCTGCCATGGACGAAGTCCATCCGTCCCTGCCGTCCGGCGCCCCAGCTGCCCGTCACGCGCTCCTCGTCGCCCTCCGCCGCGACGGTCCCACGACGCCCGGCAGCCTGGCTCGCGATCTGGGCGTGAGCCGATCGGCGGTCCTGCAGCATCTCCGGGCGCTCGAGTCGGCGGCCCTCGTCGCCCGTAGCGCCGAGCGCCATGGCGTCGGCCGGCCACGCCACCGCTACGACCTCACCGATGCCGCCCAGGCCCTCTTCCCGACCGACTACGCCGGCCTGGCCCAGGGCCTCGTGGAGGCCCTCCGTGCCGTCGGCGACGACGGCCTCATCGATGCCGTCTTCAGCGCCCGGCGCACCCAGCAGGCAGAGGCCATCCGCCGCCGCTTCAGCGCGCGGCACCTCGACGTTGCCCCATTGCTCGAACGCGTCCGCGAGCTTGCGGTCATCCAGGACGAGCAGGGCTACCTGTGCGAGTGCCGCGCCAACGCAGCCGACGACGGCGCCTCGGCCAGCGAGGCCTGGCCCCGGTCGATCCGGGTCGACCCGGATGGGGGCATCCGCTTCCGCGAGCACAACTGCGCCATCTTCGACGTCGCCCGCGAAATCCCGGCCGCCTGCCGAACCGAGCTGGAGCTGTTCCGGGACGTGCTCGGCGTGGACGTCGAGCGCGAGTCGCACATCCTGGCCGGCGACCGTTCCTGCACCTACCGGGTCGAGGCCGCGGCCAAGGCCTGATCGCCTCCCCCAGGGCGCCACCGCTGGCGTTAGGCCTCTTCGCGCTCCAGCTGGCTTCGGGCGGGCGGCCGGCGGCGGGGCGGCGGCACGTCGCTGACGCCGCCCACGAACGAGGCCTGGCGGGCCCACTCCGCGGACTGGGCCTGTTCCTCCGCGCTCAGGATGCCCAGGCGTCCGAGCGTCGCCATCTCGTCCCGGATGTAGGTCTTGAGCATCTCCGGGCCGTCGGTGTTGATCGTGAAGCGCACGCCGTGGCTGCGGAACGTGCCGAAGATCCAGCCGAACTCCTCCCAACCGGAGACGACCCGTGTGTTGAGGTTGCTCGTCGGACAGACCTCCAGGACGATGCCGCGCTCCCGGATCATGGCCATCGTGCGCGGGTCGTAGGCCGCCTTGACGCCGTGACCGATGCGGCTGGGCTCGAGCTGCTCTACGACCTCGGCGATCTCCTCGACCGGTCCGGCCTCGCCGGCGTGGACGGTGATGCCGAGCCCCTGGCGGCGGGCCCGGTCGAACAGGCGCCGGTAGTCACGCGGGCGGAAGGTCGCGGTCTCGGGGCCGGCGATGTCGATTCCGACGACGCCCCGACCGTGGTAGGCGATGGCTTTCTCGGCGATGATCTCGTTGAGGGCGAAGGGGAAGGCGCGGTCGAGGCAGAAGATCAGGCCCGGCGTGATGGGATACTCGAGCATCGCCCGGTCCATGCCCCGGATCGCCGCGCTGATGATGTGGTCGAGGTCCTGCTCGCCGCCGCGGTTGCGCTTCATGGGGTTGAAGCGAATCTCGCAGGTCGAGACGTTGTTCTTGCGGTAGGCGCCACCGAGGACCTCGTAGACCGAGCGCTCGACGGCCAGCGGCGAGGACTGGATCAGCTCGGTCCAGTGGAAGAGGTCGAGGTAGCCGTCGAACGAGTGGCCGTGGCGAGCCGAGACCGTGATCAGCTCCCGGAACTCCCAGTAGTCCTTGGTCGGCAGCTTGATGCCCTGGGAGTGGGCGATGCCCCACATGATCGCCGGAGCCACCGCGCCGCCAAGGTGGCAGTGCAGCTCGGTCAGCGGCGTCCGGCGCGAGAGGGTGTTGGCCACGCCTCCTAGCTCGCTGCCGCCATCGTCCGGAGGCGCTCGGCTGCGCCGGGCACCTGGTCGCGAGCGTGGTAGCTGGAGCGCACCAGCGGCCCGGACTCGACGTGCTTGAAGCCGAGCCCGAGGGCCTCGACCTTCATCTCCGCGAACTCGTCGGGGTGGAGGTAGCGGATGACGGGCAGGTGGGCCTCCGTCGGGCGCAGGTACTGGCCGACGGTGAGGATGTCGCAGTCGACGGCGCGCAGATCCCGGAACGCCTGGGAAAGCTCCTCGCGCGTCTCGCCCAGGCCGACCATGATGCTGGACTTCGTGTGGACGGCGCCTTCCCGGCCGGTCAGCTCCCGGCTGAGCGACTTGGCCCGCTCCAGGACCTCCAGCGAGCGGCCGTAGCGGGCCCGCTTGCGGACCGGCTTCTGGAGCCGCTCCACCGTCTCGACGTTGTGGTTGAGGATGTCCGGCGCGGCCTCCATGACCGTGCGCAGCGGCGGCTCGAGGCCGTTGAAGTCGGGGATGAGCACCTCGACGCCCATCCCAGGGCACTCCCGGCGCAGGGCCCGGATCGTCTCCGCGAAGATGTGCGCGCCGCCGTCGGGCAGGTCGTCGCGGGCGACGCTGGTGACCACGACGTGCTCGAGGCCCAGGTGCGAGAGGGCCTCGGCGACCCGGCGCGGCTCGTCCTCGTCGTTCCAGGTCGGGCGGCCCGTCTTGACGGCGCAGAAGCCGCAGGCCCGGGTGCAGGTGTCGCCCAGGATCATGATCGTGGCCGTGCGCTGCTCCCAGCACTCGGCCATGTTGGGGCAGTGGGCCTCCTCGCAGACCGTGTTGAGGGTCAGGCCGCGCAATAGCCCCTTGAGGTCGTGGTAGTTGGGGCCCGAGGGCAGGCGAGCCCGGATCCACTCGGGGTGGCGGCGGGGAGCCGTCGACCCGTCCAGAGCCGGGACTGTGAGGTCGCCGCCGCCCATGGCGATCGTGAAGGGCACCGCTGGGGCATGAGCGTGGCCCCCGTCGCCGGGGGGCTGGAACATGGGCAGCAGGTCGCGCGCCATCTCGCCTACCAGATCGACGTGTCGGAGTCGACCGACTCCAGCCACTTGCGGACGTCCTGGACGAAACGGCCGATCTGGGCGCCGTCGGTGGCCCGATGGTCGAAGCTGGTGCAGATGTTCATCATCGGGCGGATGGCGATGACGTCGCCGTTGGGCGTCTCGAGCACCACCGGCCGCTTGACGATCGCCTCCATGGACAGGATGGCGACCTCGGGCACGTTGATGATGGGCTGGCTCGAGACCGAACCGAACCAGCCGGTGTTGTTGACCGTGAAGGTCCCGCCCGTGATGTCCTCGTACTTGAGCTTGCTGTTGCGGGCCTTGGTGGCGAGGTCGACGATGGCCCGGTTGAGGCCGTTGATGGAGAGCGCATCGGCGTCATGGATGACGGGCACGACCAGCCCGCCCTCGACGGCCACGGCGATGCCGATGTTGATGTGGCGGCGGCGCAGCAGCCCCTCGTTCGTCCAGTGGGCGTTGAGGTCGGGGCTCTTGCGCAGGGCCTCGACGACGGCCTTGGTCACGAAGGGCACGAACGAGAGCCCGATGCCCTCGCGGGCCTGGTAGTCGGCCTTGATCGAGTCGCGCAGGGCGACCAGGCCGGACAGGTCGACCTCGACCGTGGTGTAGGCATGCGGCGCGGTCGACTTGGAGCGGAACATCTGGGCGGCGATGGCCTTGCGCATCGGGGTCGTCGCGACCAGCTCATCCTCGCCGGCCAGGGCCGGAGGCACCGACACGGGGCTAGGCGCCAGCGCAGGCTTGGCGGCGGGGGCCGCCGTCGATGCGCCGGTCGTCGCCGCGGGCGCGGGCGCGGCCGGGGCCAGGGCAGCGGTGCGCAGGCGCTCGATGTAGGCCAGGAGATCCTCGCGCGTCACCCGGCTGTCGTGGCCGGTGCCGGTCACCAGCGACAGGTCGATCTCGTGCTCACGGGCGAGGCGCCGGACGGCGGGCGTGACCCGGCCTTCGTAATCGGCCATCGGCCGCTCGTCCGAGCCCGCCGGACCGAACCCCGGACCCGACTTTGGCTCGCTGTAGACGGCCGGCGCGGGCGTGGCGGCGGCGGGCGTCGACCGCGAAGGCGGGGCCTCGACCTGGGCTTCGGCCTTGACGGCGGGAGCCTCGGCGGTGCCGTCGATCTCGGCGATCTCGGCATTGTTGGGGACCGTCTCACCCTCGGGCACGAGGATCGCGGTCAGGGTCCCGGCGAAGGGCGAGGGCACCTCGGCGTTGACCTTGTCGGTGATGACCTCGACGATCGGCTCGTACTTGTCGACGTGGTCGCCGACCTGCTTGAGCCACTTGCCGATCGTGCCCTCGGAGACGCTCTCTCCGAGCTGCGGCATGGTCACCTTGGGCATCGCGGGGTCTCCAGGTTCAGTACGCGGCGAGGCGGCGGATGGCGGCGGCGATCTTGTCCGGGTCGACCATGAACCAGTCCTCGAGGGTGTGACTGTACGGCACGCCCGGCACATCGGGCCCGGTGACCCTCAGGATCGGCCCGTCGAGATAGTCGAAGGCCTCCTCGGCCAGGACCGCGGCGACCTCGGCGCCATAGCCGCCGAAGCGGTTGTCCTCGTAGACGATGACGCACTTGCCGGTCTTGCGGACCGAGCCAAGCACGGTCTCGGTGTCCAGCGGGCGCAGCGTGCGCAGGTCGATGACCTCGACGCTGATGCCCTCCCCAGCGACCAGCTCGGCCGCCTCCAGGCTGTAGTGAGCCATCAGGCCGTAGGCGATGACCGTGACGTGGTCGCCCGGGCGGGTGACCTGGGCCCGGCCGAGGGGCACCACGTAGTCCGTGTCGGGCACCTCGCCGCGGACCGAGCGGTAGAGCTTCTTGTGCTCGAAGAAGATCACCGGGTCGGGGTCGCGGATGGCGCTCCGGAGCAGCCCGCGAGCATCGTACGGAGTGGACGGCACGACGATCTTGAGGCCGGGAACATGGGTGAAGTAGGCCTCGACCGACTGGCTGTGATAGAGGGCACCGTGCACGCCCCCGCCGTACGGCGCGCGGATCGTGATCGGGCAACCGAAGGCGTTGTTGGAGCGGTAGCGCAGGCGGGCGGCCTCGCTGACGATCTGGTTGAAGGCCGGGAAGATGAAGTCGGCGAACTGGATCTCGGGCACCGGCCGCAGCCCGTTGACCGCCGCCCCGATCGCCGCGCCCACGATGAGCGACTCGGTCAGCGGCGTGTCCATGACCCGGTCGCCACCGAACTCGGCCCACAGCCCGTCGGTGGCCAGGAAGACGCCCCCCTTGGGGCCCACGTCCTCGCCCA
>JBIOIE010000011.1:0-16656 GCA_044449605.1 Candidatus Limnocylindrales bacterium
CGGCGCTGCGCGAGATCCGGCGCGTCCTGCGGCCGGGCGGCCGGCTGCTCTACGTGACCTGGCTGGAGGACGACCGGCCGTTCCCACCCCACGAGGCCTTCGACGAAGCCGTGCTCGACCTCGACCTCGACGAGCCCGACGAGCCCGAACCCTGGCGGGCCGGCGACCTGCCCTCGGCGGCCTTCGCGGTCGGTCAGCTCCGGAGGGCCGGCTTCTCGGAAGCTGGCGCGACCAGCGAGACCCTCGAGCATGCGTGGAGCCCGGCGGGCTACCTCGAGTACAAGCTTGCCTACGACGAAGTCGACCTCGTCGACGGCCTCAGCCGCGCCCAGCGGCATCGCCTCGCCGCGCTCGCCCGCGGTCGCCTGGCCGGCCTCGGCGATGCCGACTTCACCTGGCGGGCCGGCGTCGTCTTCGTCTGGGGGCGGCGCTCGGGTCGGTGACCGGGCCCGTGGCTCAGGACGCGCGGTCCGGAGGGGGATACCATCGGCCGACGATGACCGACCCCCTCGCACTCGAGCCGATCCTCGCGCCGAGCCGGGGAGCGGCGCTCCGCTTCAACGACGCATCCCTCCACGATCTTGCCCGCTACGAGGCCTTCGAGGCGCACGTGACCGGGGGCGGCAAGGTCGAGGCCACCGACTGGATGCCCGACGAGTACCGGACCGAAGTCCTCCGCTTCGTCGAGATGCACGCCAACTCGGAGCTGATGGGCGTGCTTCCCGAGCGGGAGTGGATCCTGCGAGCGCCGACCCTGCGCCGGAAGTTGGCCCTGACGGCCAAGGTCCAGGACGAGGCCGGCCACGCCCAGCTCCTCTACCGGGTCGCCGAGGACCTGGGCAAGCCCCGCGAGGCGATGTACGACGACCTGCTCGCGGGCAAGACGAAGTTCCACAACGTCTTCCACTACCCGACCCGGAGCTGGGGCGACGTCGGCGTCATCGCCTGGCTCGTCGATGCCGCCGCGATCGTCGCCCAGCAGGCGTTGCGCGACAGCAGCTATGCGCCCTACGCGCGCACGATGCGCAAGATCTGCTGGGAGGAATCGGTCCACATCATGCACGGGCGGGACGTCGTGGTGACGCTCGTCAACGGGACCCCCGAGCAGTTCGCGATGGTCCAGGAGGCGCTCGACCGCTGGTGGGGCCCGCTGATGCAGATGCACGGGCCCCGTACGCCCCGCGAGAAGGACCGCGACCTGTACTGGCGGATCAAGGCCAAGTCGTCCGAGGAGCTGCGCCAGGAGTTCCTGGACATCTACGTGCCCCGCCTCTGGGAGCTGGGCCTCACCTTGCCCGACCCGGAGCTGGGCAAGGACGAGACGACGGGCGTCTGGCACTACCGCGAGCCCGACTGGGACGAGCTGCGCACGGTGGTCACGAACCATGGCCCGATGTCCCAGCAGCGGCTCGAGTTCCGGCGCCTCAACCGCGAGGACACGCGCTGGGTCCGGGAGACGATCCTGGGCGCGCCGCTCGTCGCCGCCTGAGGGCGGCGCCGATGCCCACCGAGCCGTCTGCCGCGTCGTCCGCTCTCCGGCCCGCCGCCGAGCGTTCGGGCCACGTCGAGCCCTGGGAGGTCTTCCGCCAGGAGAAGGAGGGCGACCCGATGCGCCACGGCGGCTCGGTCATGGCGCCTGACGCCGAGCTGGCCGTCCACTACGCCCGCGAGCTGTACGGCCGTCGCCAGGAGAGCACCCGCCTGTGGGTCGTCCGGCGGGCGGACATCCGCGTGCTCGACGATCCAGACCTCCTGCAGCCGCCCCTCGACCGCTCCTTCAAGAAGCCCGGCGGCTACGTCATGCGCGAGAAGCTGGGCGCCGCGCGCGCCAGGACCGGCGTCGCCAAGCGCACGGCCTCCGACCGATGAGCCGGCCGACCGACCGATGACGACGACCCGGACCGGCCTCGCCCACGCCCTTGCTGCCCGGGTGCTCGAACCGCTGACGGCGCTCCTGCGGGCGATGGCCGACGACGAGCTGATCCTCGGCTACTGGGACTCCGAGTGGACCGGCATCGCGCCGATGCTCGAGGAGGACGTGGCCATGAGCTCGCTCGCCCAGGATGAGATCGGCCATGCCCGGGCCTACCTCGGCCTGCTGGCCGAGCTGGTCGACGGCGACCCGGACGTGCTGGCCTACGACCGCCACGTCTCCGAGCTGCGCCATTGCCGCCTGCTCGACCATCCACGCGCCGACTGGGCCGCCACCATCGCTCGCCGTTACCTGTACGACGAGGCCGACGCGGTGCGCCTCGTGGCCCTGGCCGGATCGTCCTTCACCCCGCTGGCCGAGCTGGTGGCCAAGATCCGCCGCGAGGAGGTCTACCATCGCCTCCACGCCGAGGCCTGGCTGCGCCGCCTTGCAGGCTCGCCCGGCGAGGCCCGCGCCCGGCTCGAGGAGGCCTGGACCGCCCTGCTGCCCGACGCCGCGACGGTCTTCACGCCGCTCCCGGGGGAGAGGGCACTCGTCGGTGCGGGCGTCCTCGAGGCCTCGATGACGGAGCTGGCGGCTCGCTGGCGCGAGGCGATCGGGCCGACCTGCCGCGAGCTCGGCCTGGTCGTGCCCGGTCCCGCCGCGGACCCCGCCCATGGTCGGGACGACCACGGCAGGGCCGTGGCCTGGCTCTGGAACGAGGCGACGATGGTGCGCCGCCTGGATCCGGCGGCGACGTGGTGAGCGCCGCCGCCACGCCGACGCTCGAGGCTGCTGTCCGGGCGGCCCTGGCCGAGGTCCCCGATCCCGAGCTGCCGATGGTCTCGCTGATCGACCTCGGGCTCATCGGCCGCGTCGAAGCGGACGGCGAGCGGATCTCGGTCGAGCTGCTGCCGACCTACATCGGCTGCCATGCCATCGAGGCGATGCAGGCGGCGATCGTCGAGCGCCTCGCCGGCATGGCCGCCAGCGTCGACTGCGAAGTCAGCTTCCGAGAGCCCTGGACGAGTGAGCGCATCACCCTGGACGGCCGCCGCCGCCTGCGCCAGAGCGGCGTGGCGCCGCCGGCACACGGCGGACCGCAGCTCATCGCGCTGGAGGCGCCCGTGGCCTGCCCGTACTGCGGCTCCCGCCACACGACCCTCGAGAGCGCCTTCGGCCCGACCCTCTGCCGCACCATCCGTCACTGCGCCGATTGCCGCCAGCCATTCGAGGCCTTCAAGGCGGTTTGAGCGAGCCCGTGAGCGGCGATAGCGGCAACCGGCCGCTCGACGGCGAGCGTTTCTGGCGACGCCTCCAGGAGGCCGTCTCGAAGGCCGTCGTGGGTGGCGAGGCCGCCCTGCGCCTGATGGCGGTGGCGCTCCTCGCCGACGGCCACGCCCTGGTCGAGGACGTTCCCGGCACGGGCAAGACGATGCTTGCCCGGGCGTTCTCGCGTGCGCTCGGCCTGACCTTCGCCCGGGTCCAGGGGACGCCGGACCTGTTGCCGGGCGACGTCACCGGGAGCAGCATCTTCGAGGCGGGCGCCTTCCGTTTCATCCCCGGACCGATCTTCGCCAACGTCCTGCTCGTCGACGAGATCAACCGCTCCACGCCGCGCACCCAGTCGGCTCTCCTCGAGGCGATGCAGGAGCGCCAGGTCTCGGTGGATGGCCTGAGCCATGGCCTGCCCGAGCCGTTCCTGGTCCTCGCGACCGAGAACCCGATCGAGCTGGAGGGCACCTTCTCGCTGCCCGAGGCGCAGCTCGATCGTTTCCTGGTGCGCATCTCGATCGGCTACCCGACCGAGGAGGCCGAGCTGCGCATCGCCGAGCTGTACCGCGACGAGCGAGTCCCCATCGACGAGGTCCCGCCGGTCACCGGGGCCGAAGAGGTCCTGCGGCTGCGGGCGTTGGCCAGCCGCGTGCGCGTGAGCGACGACGTGCGCCGCTACGCGGTCGCCCTCGTGCGCGCCTCGCGCGGGCATGCGGACCTGCGGCTCGGGGCGAGCCCGCGGGCGAGCGTCGCGCTCTACCGCGCCAGCCAGGCCCAGGCCCTCCTCGCCGGCCGGGACTACGTCCT
Source organism: Candidatus Limnocylindrales bacterium (assembly GCA_044449605.1). GTDB lineage: Bacteria > Chloroflexota > Limnocylindria > Limnocylindrales > CSP1-4 > CSP1-4. The sequence continues at coordinate 3,995 of JBIOIE010000011.1, forward strand.
GCCGGACGACGTCTCGGCCATCGCGCCCGCGGTCCTGGCTCATCGCGTGCTCATCGACGTCGATCGCGAACTGCGCGGCGCCACGGCGGAGCGCGTCATCGGCGAGCTCCTGGGGACGGTGCCGCTGCCGATGCCGGACTCGCCATGAGCCGGTCGGCCCTCGTGGCCGTCGGCCTGATCGTGGCCGGCGCGCTCGCCCGCGCTCCGGGCCTCATCCTCCTGGCAGTGCTTCTGTTGGCGACGGCCTGGCTCTCGACCCTGTGGAGCCGACACGGCCTCGACCGGGTGCGTTACGAGCGGCAGCTGGCGAACGATCGGGCCGTCTGGGGCGACAGCGTGGACCTGGCGGTGACGGTCCGGAACGAGAAGCTCCTACCCCTGGCCTGGCTCCAGGCGGACGACTACGCCACGGCAGGGATGGCGATCCGCGAGCACCCCTTGAGTCCCAGCGATCGGCCCGGCTTCGGCATCCTGCGCAATGTCTGGACCCTGGCGCCCTTCGAGGAGGTGCGCCGGCGCGTCCATATCGAGGCGCTCCATCGCGGGCGCTATGAGTTCACCTCGGTCCGTGTCTCGGTCGCCGACCTGTTCGGCCGGGGGGTCGCCACGCGCGATGAGGCGCGGCCGGCCACGCTCCTCATCCGGCCGCGCACGGTCGCCGTGCGCTCGAGCGTCGGCGACGTCGTGAGCCAGGGCACCCGGCCGACCCGCCTTGGCCTGGTCGAGGATCCGTCCCTCTTCGCCGGCGTGCGGCCCTTCCAGGCGGGAGACCCGCGCCGCCGCGTGCACGAACGCGCGACGGCGAGGGTCGGGCGACCGGTGAGCAAGCGCTTCGAACCCTCGACCGCCCGGCAGGTCGTCGTCGCCCTCGACGTCCAGACCCACGATGGTCCAGCGTGGCTGCTCGAGTACGACGATGACCTCGTCGAGAGCCTGGCCGTCGCGGCAGCATCGCTCGCGCGACGACTGCTGGCCGACGGAGCGGCCTGCGGGCTGGCCGTCAACGGCCGGACCTACAGCCTCGCCCAGACCGGGTTCGTGCCGGCCCGCGCGGGGCGTGACCAGCTCACCCGCATCGCCGACATGCTCGCGCGCACGAGCTCGGTCGCATCGGTCCCGTTCGGGCAGCTCCTGAGCGGACTCCCCGGCCGGCTCGAATCGGGAGCACGGGTGATCAGCCTGAGCGGCCGCGATCCAACCAGCTTCGTCGCTGGCCTGCGGCGCCTGCGCTGGAGCGGATTCGATGTCCGCCACATCGCGCTCGGGCCGGCAGCGATGGCCCACGCCGCTGCCCTGCGCCGCCTGGGCATCGATGCCAGCCATGGGCGGCTCGACCCTGATTGGCGGACCAGCGATGCGTTCACCATCGCGGGCTGACCTCGCGCCTCGCCTGCTCGGTCTGCTGCCTGCGGCAGCGACTGTCGTGGCCGAAGGGGCCTGGGTCTCGGTGGTCTATGCGGCCCTCCAACTCGGCGGACCGAGCCCGTCGATGAAGATCGAGCCATGGGTGTTCATCGCGGCAGCCGCCGTCGGCATCGCGCTGGCGCGGCGCCTCGGAGGGCGTCCCTTCGTGGTATCGACCGCCGCCATCGTCGTCCTGGCCGGTCTCGTCGGCTGGCTGTTCGATCCGGCCGTGCGAGCCCTCGTCGCCAGCGCGGCGTTCGGCCCCGCGGCATCGATGCATGCGACCGGCTGGTTGCTGGGCTTGGCGGCCTGGCGAGGGACCCGCCACGGTGACCGGGCCTACGACGACGCTGTCGTCGGATCCCTGCTGAGCTGGGGGACCGTGGGCCTCGCGGTCCCGTGGCTCGTGGGGACCGTCATCGCGGCTCGCTCGCAGTTCCTCGCGGTAGCCCTGCCCAGCACCCTGCTCTTCGTGGCGGCCGGCCTGGTGGCCGTCGGCCTCACCCGGCTCGATGCCCTGGGACGCTCCACCGGCCTCGACTGGCGCGCCAACCGGACATGGCTGGCGCTGCTCATCGGGATCGTCGGGCTGGTGGCCCTGATCGGAACCCCGACCGCTCTGCTGCTGGGGGTCCCGGTCGAGGCGCTGATCCGGGCGATCCTGTCACCGTTCGAGGGTCCCGCCCGCGCCTTCGGCGGCCTCCTCGGGCCGCTCCTGGGCCCGTCTTCCATCCAGGTCGTGCCCGGCGCCTCGGTCGCCACGCCGGCGCCCGGCTCGGGTTCGGGCTCCGGTTCGCCTTCCGTGCTCCCGACCCTGCCGAACTGGGCGGCGGCCCTGATCGCGCTCGCGTTCTGCGCGCTCCTGGTGGCCATGGCGGTTTGGGTCTGGCGGCGGATCCGAGGCGGCCGACCGGCGGTCCGCTGGCACCCTCCCGAAGTGGAGGAGCGGCGTATCTCGCTGCCGGGACTGGCCATCCGGCCCCGCCGTCCGCACTTGCCCCACCTGTCGTTCGCCCGCTCGCGCCGCCCGGTCACGGCGAGCGAGGCCTATCTCGCCCTGCTGCGGCAGTTCGCGGACGACGAGCGGATGGCTCGCCGAACCGCGGAATCGCCGGCCGCCCACGCGCGACGCCTGCGCCTCGATGGGACAGGCTCGCTGGCCTTCGATCTCCTCGCCGCCGACTATGCCCTCGAGCGCTATGCCGGCGCCCGGCTGACCCCCGCGGAGATCAGGCGGGCAGTGCGGCGCTGGCGCAGCGGGCGGTCGACGCAGCGCAGGCCCTCAGCACCTGCGGTGCGGGCGTAGGATGCCGCCGATGATGACCGCCACGCCCATGGCGCCTCCGCAGCCGGCCATCGAGGCCGTCGACCTGCGCAAGTCGTTCGGCCCCATCCAAGCCGTCGACGGCATCAGCCTGGCCCTCGCGCCCGGGCGCATCTACGGGTTGCTCGGCCCCAACGGCTCGGGCAAGACGACGCTGATCCGGCTGCTGACCGGCCTCGCGCGGCCGACCGGCGGCACGGCCTCGGTGCTCGGCGTGGCCATGCCCTCGCGCGAGAACCTTGCCCACATCGGCTACATGACCCAGGCCGACGGTGTCTACCCCGAACTCTCGGTCCTCGAGAACGTGCGCTTCTTCGCCACGCTGTACGGCGTCCGCGAGCACGAAGACCATCTCGCCGCGCTCCGCCTCGTCGAGCTGACCGATCGGCTCGACACGCCGGCCAGCCAGCTCTCGGGCGGCATGCGCCGCCGGCTCTCGCTGGCCTGTGCCCTCGTCCATCGGCCGCCCATCGCCTTCCTCGACGAGCCCACGGTGGGCATCGACCCCGCCCTCCGCGTGCAGTTCTGGACCCACTTCCGGGCCCTCGCGGCGGCGGGCACGACGATCGTCGTCTCCTCGCACGTCATGGATGAGGCCGATCGCTGCGACGAGCTGCTCTTCATGCGCGGCGGCAAGGTCATCGCCCAGGGCTCGGGCCGGGAGCTGCGCCAACGGGCCGGCACCGACGACCTCGAGCAGGCCTTCCTCCACTTCGCGGGTGAGGGCGGGGCGACGATGGGCGGCGAGTCGTGAACCGGCAGCGCGTGCTCGCCCTGGCCCGTCGCCTCGTCGAGGAGCTGCGCCGTGATCGGCGCAGCCTGGCCCTGCTCTTCGTGGCGCCGGTGGTGCTCACCGGCCTCTTCTCCTTCGTCATGCGTGGGCAGGGCTCGTTCGACACGCGGGCCGCCGTGGTCGACCTCGACGTCTCCGACCAGGGCGCCATCGGCGCGGCCATCGCCCTGGCAGCCAAGGATGCCGGCATCATGCACATCGACCTCAGCTTGCCCGACGAGGCGGCGGCCCGGGCGGCCATCCGCGCCGGCGACCTGGATGTGGCCCTCATCGTTCCCGACGGCTTCCTGCGCGGCGAGGTCGCGGGCTCCCCTCCGCCGCTGCGCCTGGTCACTGCGGGTGTCAACCCCGGCGCCGATGGCAGCCACATCGCGGCCATGCGCCAGGCCATCACCGGCGCCCTTGCCGCCCAGTCGCCTGGCGGCGGGGCCCTGAAGCCGCCGACCATCGAGCACAGCACCGTCTACGGCTCTCCGGACGCCGACTCCGTTGACGTCTTCGCCCCCGTGTTCATCGGCTTCTTTGCCTACTTCTTCGTCTTCCTGCTGACCGGCGTGAGCTTCCTGCGCGAGCGCATCGGCGGCACGCTCGAGCGCCTGCTGGCGACGCCCGTCCGGCGGAGCGAGATCGTGCTCGGCTACAGCCTCGGCTTCGGGCTGTTCGCGACGCTGCAGGTGGCGGTCGTGCTGATCTGGTCGCTGCTCGATCTGCACACGGGCGCCATCGGGCCGCTGCCGGCCCTGACCATCGGCCTGGCCATCCCGGTCGCGGGCAGCCCGCTGCTGGCCTACCTGGTCACGCTGCTGCTGGCCCTTGGGGCGGTGAACCTGGCCATCTTCCTCTCCACGTTCGCCCGCACCGAGCTGCAGATCATCCAGTTCATCCCCATCGTCATCGTGCCCCAGGCCTTCCTGAGCGGGATCCTCTTCCCGGTCGACACGCTGCCCGACATCCTCCAGCCGGTGGCCCGGGTGCTGCCCCTGACCTACGCCGTCGAGGGGCTCCGCGAGGTCATCATCAAGGGCGCCGACCTGGCCTCGCGGACCCTCCAGGTCGACCTCCTCGTGCTGGCCGGCATCGCCATCGTCTTCATGGTCCTGGCCGCCGGCACCATCCGCCGCGAAGTGGCCTGAGCCGGAGGGCCCGCGCTCCCGGAGCGCTCAGGCCGGCCGGCAGGTCTTGCAGGGCCGGTAGCCGGCCGCACCGGCCTCGCCCAGCGAGCCGAATGCGACGCGGTGCCTGGCCATGATCCGCCGCGCGTGCCAGCAGGTGGGCAGGCAGACGATGTGCGTCGTGTCGCTGCCGAGGTAGCGCGAACCCGCGCGGGCCGCGCGCTCGAAGGCGTCGGGGTCGAGGCCTTCGGCCGCCAGCGCCGCCCGCTTCACGTTCGAGCCCCAGGCGTAGTCGCCGATGTGGCCGTCGCTGCGCACGATGCGGTGGCAGGGGATGAGGATGGGCACGGGATTGTGGCCGAGGGCGCTGCCGACGGCCCGGACGGCTGCCGGCCGCCCGATCTCGCGGGCCAGCCAGGCGTACGGCCGGATCTCGCCGCGCGGGATGGTCAGGGCGCCCCTCAATACGCTGGCCGCGAAGGGGGTCGTGCCGCGCAGGTCGAAGGCGAGGCCGCGGGGCCGGCCGTCGGCCAGGCTGCGCGCCACGGCCCGGACGACATGGGCGTCGGGCCCCCGCGCGGGCCGGATCGCCCGCCCGAAGCGGTCGGCGAAGCCGGCCTCGAAGCCGTCCGCGCCGTCCGGCCGCTCGCCGTGGCCGGTGGCCGAGATGCCCCGGCCGTTGTAGGCCACGAAGATGGGCCCGAGGGGGGCGTCAGCCATGAACCACTCGTCGGCCAGGCCGACACGGATCAGGACCGTCGGGGCAAGGTCGGTGGGCGCCGGCGCGCGCCGGGCGCCCAGCTCGGGCAGGGTCGTTTCAGGCGCGGTCATCGGGCGGTCTCCTGGATGTAGGCGGAGCGCAGCAGCGCGACCCCGCGATGGATGTGCGTCTTGGTCGTGTTGAGCGGCCGTTGGAGCGCCTCCGCGATCTCGGCGTAGGAGAGGCCGTGGACGTGGCGGAGCTCGACCGCCAGCCGGTAGCGCTGGGGGAGGGCGGCCAGGCGGCGGGACCACTCGGCCTCCGCCTCGCGGGCCAGTGCCGCGGGCTCGGGATGGAGGCCCGGATCCATCGGCTCCGCGACCGACTCGAGAGCTACCTCCGCCGGCGCGGCCCGCCGCGAGCGGGCCCGGTTGCGCCCGAGGTTGATGGTGATCCGCGCCAGCCAGGCGCGCAGCTGGAGCTCGCGGATGCGCTGGCCGTCATACGTGGCCAGGGCCCGATAGGCACGCACGAAGGCGTCCTGGGCCAGCTCCTCGGCGGCGCCCGGATCGCGCGTCGAACGCAGGGCGATGCCGTACACGAGATCCTGCTCGGCGACGACGAGCGCCGCGAAGGCGCCGTCCAGATCCGCCGCGAGGTCGGCCAGGAGATCCGAGGTCGTGTCCATCAGGAGGCATAACACGGCCTGCGCGGAGACGGTTTCAGACCGCCGCTCCACCGCTCGGCGCCTCTCCGAACCTGCATCTGCCGATGGTAGTCGTACCCTGCCTCCCGATGACCCCGGAGGACTCGACGTTCCAGGGTGCGGGCGGCCTCAGGCTGGTCGCCCGTCGCGGGGCGCCGCGCGCCCCGGCCGTGCCGCGGGGCGCCGTGGCCCTCGTCCATGGCTTCGGCGAACACTCCGGCCGCTACGAGGCGGCCGTCGCAGCGCTGACCACGCGGGGCTTCGCGGTCCATGCCTTCGACCTGCGCGGTCACGGCCGTTCGCCCGGTCGGCGCGGCCACATCGACGCCTGGGCGGACTATCGCGGCGACCTGGCGGCCTTCCTGGAGCACGTCCGGACGCAGGAAGCGGCCCGGACGCCGCTGTTCCTGTATGGCCACAGTCTCGGTGGAGCGATCGCCCTGGACTACGGCCTGCGAGACCCTGACGGCCTGGCCGGGGTGGTGGCCAGCTCGCCGTCGCTCGTGCCGACCGGCGTGCGCAGCCCCGGGCTGGAAGCCCTGGGCCGCGCCCTGTCCCGGGTCTACCCGACGTTCTCGATCAAGATGCCGCTCGAGACCGCGGCGATCTCGCGCTCGCCGGAGATCCTGGCCGCCAACCGAGCCGACCCGCTCAACCACCGGAGGATCACCGCGCGGGCCGCGACGGTGACCCTGCGGGCGCTCGAGTGGACGCGGGCCCACGCCGGGGAGTGGCGCCTGCCCCTGCTGGTCATCCATGGCGGCGCCGACCGGATCATCGACCCGGAGGGCAGCCGCGCCTTCGTCGCCGCCGCGCGGGCCGCTGGCCCGGCGGACGTGGAGCTGCGGATCTACGAGGGCGGCTACCACGAGCCCCACAACGACCTCGAAGCCCCGAAGGTCATGAGCGACGTCGCCGACTGGCTGGAACGCCATCTGCCCGCCTGAGGGCGGTTATCCTCGGGCCGTGGTCGAGGCCGGCGGCGATCGAACCTACGGCGCCCAGAGCATGGTCGCCCCCCTGCGGGTCGCCCTCGTCAAGCGCCCTGGGCCGGCGTTCGGCCGGGCGTTCGACGATGCGGCCTACGGGTTCTTCCATCCCGTGGACCTGCCGGCGGCCCAGTCGGAACATGACGCCTTGTGCGCCACCCTCCGGGACCTCGGCGTCGACGTGCGCTTCCTCGACGCCGAGACGCCCAGCCCGGACCTCGTCTACACCTTCGACCCCGCGCTGGTCACCGACCGCGGCGCCGTCCTGCTCCGCTCGGGTCGCCCCACCCGGCGGGGCGAGTCGGACGTCCACGCCGCCTGGTATGCGGCACAGCGCATCCCGGTCATCGGGCGCATCGAGCCGCCGGGCACGGTCGACGGCGGGGACACGTTGTGGCTCGACGAGGCGACGTTCTGCGTCGGCCGGACACTGCGCACGAACAGCGCCGGCATCGCCCAGCTGACGACCCTGGTCGGCGGCGATGTGCGCGTCTTCGACGTGCCCTACGGGGAGGGCCCGACGAAGCTCATCCACCTCATGAGCCTCATCTCACCTGTCGCCCCGGACCTCGCGGTCGTCTACCTGCCACTCCTGCCGGTGGGGCTCTGGGAGCTGCTGCGGGAGCGGCGCGTCGGCCTCGTCGAGGTGCCCGAGGCCGAGTTCGATTCGCTGGGCCCGAACATCCTGGCCGTCCGGCCGGGCGTCATCGTCATGGCCGCCGGGAACCCCGTCACGGCCGCTCGTTTGCGCCAGCGGGGCGTCGAGGTCCACGAAGTCGCGCTCGGCGAGGTCGGCGTCAACGGCAGCGGCGGGCCGACCTGCCTGACCCGGCCGGTGCTGCGTGGCTGAGCCTGCCCAGCGACTCAGCGCACGGGAGCGCGCCATCGCCGCCGCCGTGGATCCGGCGCGCCTCAAGGCCGAGCTGCGGGCGCTGGTGGCCGTCCCCAGCATCACCGGCGACGAGGGCCCCATCGCCGATCTCGTGGCCAGGCTCGTCGCCGAGTCCGGCCTGACCCTCGAGCGCTCGGAGACCGATCCGGACCGCCTCGCCGAGGACCCGGACTTCCCCGGCAGCGAGGTGCCGCGGACAAGGCTGCCGGTCGTGGCCGGGTTCGTGCGTGGCGGTCGGCCAGGGCGGCGCCTCCTGGTCGTCGGCCACGTCGACGTCGTCCCGCCGGGAGACCCCGCGACCTGGACCAGCCCGGCCTTCGCGCCGGACGTGCGCGAGGGCGACCTCTACGGCCGGGGCGCCTGCGACATGAAGGGCGGCCTCGTGGCCGCGCTGGGGGCGGTGCGGGCGCTGGCCCGCGAGGCGGATACGGCCGACCTGGCCGGCGAGGCCGTCTTCGTGGCCGTGCCCGCCGAGGAGGACGGCGGGGCCGGGATGCTGGCCGCGATCCGGGCCGGCTACGTCGGCGACATGGCTGTCATCACCGAGCCGACCCGGCTCGACCTCGTGGTCGCCCAGGCCGGCGCCATCACGTTCCGGCTCACCGTGCCCGGCCGGGCGGCGCACGCCTCGATGCGCCGCGAGGGCATCTCCGCGCTCGAGAACCTGGAGCTGCTCCACGCCGCGCTGCGAGCCGACGAGACGGCCCGCAATGCGGCCGAGACCGACCCGCTGATGCGCGCCATCGGCCTGCCCTACCCGACGATCATCGGTCGGGTCTCGGGTGGGGAGTGGGCCTCGACGGTCCCGGACCGCGTGGTCGCCGAGGGCCGCTTTGGCGTCCGGGTCGGCCAGACGTCCGGTCAGGCCGCCGACGAGCTGCGCGGGGTGATCGCCCGCGCCTGCGCCGCTGATCCCTTCCTGCGCGACCACCCGGCGTCGATCGAGGTCTTCGGCGGCCGCTTCGACTCGGCCCGCGTCGACCCGGACGGCCCCCTGCCGGCGAGCCTCATCGCCGCATCCGCCGTCGTGGACGGCCGGCGGCCCGAGCGCATCGGCGTGCCCTACGGCGCGGATATGCGCCTGCTCGTCCACCAGGGCGCCACGCCCACGGTCATCTACGGGCCCGGCGACCCGCGCGTCGCCCACGCCGCGGACGAGCACGTGCCGCTCGACGAGGTGGCCCGCTGCGCGCGGGTGCTGGCCGTCTGGCTCTACCGCCAGATGCGCGCCTGAGAGCGGCGCCGGACGGGCCACGGGCCCCGACCAGCTCTGTCGCTCAGAACGGCGGCCAGGGCACGGCCGGCCAGTCGGGGTTCGGCTGGGGGAAGCGGCGGGTCGCGAGCAGACCCGCCACGCGCTCGCGGGTCGCGACGATCTCGCCGTCGTGGAGGTGGCGGGCCAGCTCCACGCCGAGGGTGCCATCCAGGTCCGAGCGCAGTGCTTCGAGCGTGGCCAGCTCGGCGGCCCGCAGACGGGTCCCCCGCCAGCCCCACAGGATCGTCCGCAGCTTCGGCTCGACCGAGAAACAGACGCCATGGTCGACGCCCAGGAGCCGCCCGTCGGCGGTGGCCAGCAGGTGGCCGCCCTTGCGGTCGGTGTTGTTGACCACGACATCGAAGAGCGCGATGCGGCGCAGGGCAGGGGTCCCCTTGCGGAGCGCAGCGACAAGGTCGTAGGCCTCGTCGACCGCGATCCACTCCTGGGCCATGCCGGCCCCGTATGGGCCCTCGTCGCGGAAGACCGTGGCCGGCACCACGGCCCAGCCGGCCGCCTCCGAGACGAGGAAGGCGGCCACCTCGCGGTGGGCCAGCGTGCCGTCGGGGAAGTCCCACAGCGGTCGCTCGCCGGCGATGGGCTTGTAGATGCAGCGGACCTCCAGCGCCGCATCAACCACGCCGGTCGGCGCCAGCCGGGCGGTGCCCAGGAAGGTCGCGTTGGTGGCCTCGACGAGACGGCCCTCGAGCCTCAGCTCGCCCACGCGCAGGACCTCGAGGAGCCGGTCGCGCTCGACGATTGCCGGCTCGTCAGTGGACGTAGCCATTCCGCCGCGGGCAGAGGTGGCCCTGCGGATCCAGCGGCTGGCCGCACATCGGGCAGGGCGGACGTCCGCCGGCCACGACCCGGGTGGCTCGGCGCGCGAAGGCGTGGACGGCCGGCGGCTCGACGAAGACGCGCAGCAGGTCGTAGCCCTCGGCGGCGTCGTCGGGGACCTCGACGGGCTCCTCGTCCTGCTCCTCGTCCTCTTCGACCTGGGCGCGCGCCTCGACCATCACCCGGCGCCGCCGGTCGTCCCAGCCGAGGACGATGGTGCCGACCCGAAAGGATTCCCGGAGCGGCTCGTCGAGCGGCGCGGCGTCGTCGACGGTACGCAGGTCGGGCGGCAGCTCGACGCCTCGCTCGCTGACTGCCGAGAGGAGCTGCACGAGGCGCTCGGCCATGGCCGCGACCTGGACCTTCTCGAGGATGACGCTGACGACGCGCTGGCCGTCCCGTGCCTGGAGGTAGAACGTGCGCTGCCCGGGGACCCCGATGGCGTCGGCGACGAAGCGGTCGGGACGATCGAAGACATGGATGCGGCGGGACATGGGCCTTTGATACCACGTCGGCGGCCCAGGGGCATGGGGCCGCCGCTGACCAACCGCGACGGCGCCGATGTGCCACGATCGGTCCGATGCGCCGCCTGCTCCTCTGGGCCGCCCGCAACCGCTGGCTCAAGCAACGCCTGCCCCGCTTCCGCTGGGTTCGCCGGGCCACCAAGCGGTTCATGCCCGGCGAGACCGCGGCGGAGGCCCTCGCCGCAGCCGAGACCCACCGGGCCTGGGGCATCGACGTCGTCTTCACCCTGCTCGGCGAGAATCTCACGGACCTCAGCGAGGCTCGGACGGTCGCCGACGCCTACCATGCCCTCCTCGACGAGATCGCCCAGCGGGGGCTTGACGGCGAGATCTCGCTGAAGCTGACCCAGCTCGGCCTTGACCTCGATCCCGAGGCGGCCTTCGGCCACTTCGAGCGCCTGGCCGCTCATGCGGGCGAGAAGGGCTCGTGGGCCTGGATCGACATGGAGGGCAGCGCCTACACGGAGCAGACGATCGCCTTCTACGAGCGCGCGAGGGCGGGCCACGACAACGTCGGCCTGTGCCTCCAGGCCTACCTCCGGCGCACGCCCGGCGACGTCGTCCGGCTGCTCCCTCAGCGGCCGGCGCTCCGGCTCGTCAAGGGCGCCTATGCCGAGCCCGCGACCATCGCCTTCCGGTCGCGGCCGGAGGTGGACGCCGCGTTCCTGGACCTGTCGCGCACGCTGCTCGCGGCGGTCGCGGAGGGCCGGACGCGCTTCATCGCCGCGACCCATGACGTGGCCCTCATCGCTCGCCTGGCCGAGGCGGGCCGGGGCTTCGGCCTGACCAACGAGCGGATCGAGCTGCAGATGCTCTACGGCATCCGCCAGGACGCGCAACGGCGGCTCTCCGACGAGGGCTACGACGTGCGGGCGCTGATCGCCTACGGCTCGGCCTGGTACCCCTGGTACATGCGCCGGCTGGCCGAACGGCCGGCCAACGTCGTCTTCGCGCTCCGCCAGCTGCTGCCCTAGGCGGCGAGGGCCTGCTCCACCAGCGCCGCCGTCGCCAGGAGCCGCGCGTCACCCCCGAAGCGGCCGACCAGCTGGACGCCCAGCGGCAGGCCGCGCGGCCCGGTCCCCGCGGGGAGCGTGATACAGGGTAGCCCGAGCAGCGTCCAGACCCGGCTGAAGGCCGGATCGCCCGTACTGGCCAGCCCCTCGGGCGCTTCTCCGATGGCCGCCGGTACGATGACGGCGTCGTGCCCGCGGAAGAAGTCGGGCAGCTGCGCTCGGGCCTCCAGCACCACATCGAAGGCCCGGTCATACGTGCCGGGCGTGACCGCCCTGCCGGCCGCGAGAAGCGCCTGAAGCTCTTCCGACAGCTCCGCCGCGTGCTCGCTCATCTCCCAGGCCAGGGAGCGCGCCGTCTCGAAACCCATGATCGCGATCTGCGCGTCGAAGAGCGGCCGGTGCTCCTCGGGCGCCTCGATGGCCAGCGTTGCCACGCCGCTGCGAGCCAGCTTCCGGGGCAGATGCTCGAACAACGCGATCGTCTCCGGCGCCGCCAGGTGCCACTGCCGGGTGAGGCAGAGCCCGACCTCGACCACCGTGCGCCCGATGGCGGTCGCGGCCCCGGCCTCGACAAGCTCGGGCCTCCCCGTGAGGGCGGCTGCGCCGAGGGCCACGTCGGCCACGTCGCGGGCGAACACGCCGATCGTGTCCAGGCTCTCGGAGAGCGGCTTGACCCCGGCCCGCGGGATCAGGCCGAAGCTCGGCTTGTAGCCGACGATCCCGCAGAACGCGGCGGGCCGGATGACCGAGCCGGCGGTCTGGGTGCCCAGAGCAAGAGGCACCATCCCGTCGGCGACCGCGGCGGCCGAGCCGCTCGAGGAGCCGCCCGGCGTGTGCCGCGGGTCGTGCGGGTTCGTCGTCCGGCCAGGGTGGAAGGTGGCGAACTCGGTCGTGACGGTCTTGCCCAGGACCACCGCGCCGGCCGCCCGGGCCAGGGCGACGACTGCCGAGTCCGCCCGCGGCCGCCAGCCGCGATAGATCGGCGAGCCGTAAGCCGTGGGCATCTCGGCCGTGTCCATGATGTCCTTGACGCCGATCGGGATGCCCCGCAGCAGTCCTCCGCCCGCGCTCCGGTCGACGGCCCGGACGGCCGCCATCGCCTGCTCGGGGTCC
>JBIOIE010000012.1:0-16597 GCA_044449605.1 Candidatus Limnocylindrales bacterium
GCGGCGGCCCTCGAGGCCGGCCTGCCCTACCGGGCCGAGGCGGACGGGCTCGATGCGCTCGAGGATCCGGCCATCGATCGGCTGCTCGACTCGCTGGTTCCGGGGTCCCGCGCTCCGGTGGCGACGCTGGCCCGCCTTCTTCGAACGGCGTCCCAGGGCGACCGGCGCTGGCTCGCCACGCTGGCTGGATGGGCCGCCGGTGCCCGATCGGTCGAGGCCCTCCGCGAGCGCATCGCCGAGGCCAGGGCGGCACGGGGCCGGCTTCGTGCCGATCATGCCCCGCTGACGCTGGCCACGATGCACGGCACGAAGGGCCTCGAGTTCGACCTCGTCGCCTGCGTCGGCCTCGACGAGGGGCGCTTCCCGAGCGCCCGAACCCTGGCCGAGGCCGAGGACCCGGTGCGCGCCATGGAGGAGGAGCGGCGCCTCGCCTACGTCGCCTGGACGCGCGCCCGGCGCCAACTCATCCTCGTCTTCGATCCCGGCGCCCCCTCGGTCTTCCTGCGCGAGGGCTTCGAGCCGGCCGAGCTGGCGGACGCCTGGCCGGGCGCCGTCCGCTCGTGATCGCCTAGGGCGAAGCGCTTCGGCTCAGGGCCGCGAGGATGTCGGCCTCCACGAACGGCGCGACCGTTCGGGCGTAGGTGGCGGTCATGTGCGAGGCGTCGAAGTAGGCCACCACCGATCCGATGACGGCAGGACACACCGTCGCCGTGCACAGGAACGGGCCCGTGTCCAGCGTCGAGATGCCCGGAAGTCCCAGGCTCGTGGCGGCGGTATAGAACGGGTCCGCCCAGAACCAGGCCTGCGGCGTGCCATCGCAGGCCGTCTGGTTCGTGCGGTGCTGGGCCAGGCAGTCCGGGACCGACTGGAGGGTCCGGCCCGGGTAGGGCGTGTCGTGCAGGATCAGGACGTTCGTGCCCGCGTCGCTCCACTGCTTCAGGTACGTCGTGTAGCCGGCGATGGCGGTCGCGGTCGTGGCGGCCCAGCTGTCGCCCTGCGTGCGCACCGATTGGCGCTCCGAGGCGATCACCAGATCGAAGGCGTGCCCGCGCGTCTGGTCGAAGGCCCACTGGCCGTAGTCGAGGCAGCCGGCGGTCTTCGCGGCGGAGAAGAACTCGAGGGGCGCGTCGGTCGCGTTGCACTGCGATGCGAGGAAGGTCGTGATGGTCCAGCCGTGCTCCTTGGCGAGGACCTGGAGGGTCGGCAGCCACTCCCCGGCGTGCGAGTTGCCGACCAGCGCGATGTGGATGGCGCCATGGCCGTAGTGACAGATGTTGCGCGTCGCGAACGGGGCGTAATTCCAGCAGCCATCGCGGTAGGCGTCGGAGTCGTCCGTCGCGGCGACCACCGGATCGGGCACCATCCGCACCGCCGAATCCTGAGGACAGGCGGCGAAGCCGCGGACGATCGCCGCCGCGCCGAAGCACGTAGCGATCCCGGGCGTCGCGCCCGGGGTCGGCGTCGGCGCTCCCGGTGCGACGGTCGACCCCGCCAAGGGCCCCGTCGTCGGGTCCACGGAGGGCACGCCCGGCAGATCCGCGGCGGCCGCCAGCGCCGCGTCCACCTGGAGCTGAGCCTGGACGAGCTGGGCGCTGCCGATGACCGCCAGCACGAGCATGCCGACCAGCGCGAACCGGAACGTGGGCACGAGGGGCTGGAACGAGGGCGCGAATCGGCACGCGTCCTCGACGTAGACCTTCGTGACCGTGGCCAGCCCGATGGTCAGGACGACGATCACCAGGGCGCTGACCGGCGTGATCGCGCCAAGGGCGTAGGGCCACAGGGCGATGAGCGGCCAGTGCCACAGGTAGATCGAGTAGGAGGTGTCGCCCAGGTGCTGGACCGGGCGCGTCCGCAGCAGCCGCGTCGGGGAAGCCGCGCCGCCAGCCGCGGCGAGGATGACCAGGGCCGTACCGGCGACGGGCAGGATCGCCGCCGCGCCGGGGAACGGGGTGTCGGCGTTGAATGTGGCCGCCGCGACGAGCAGCATCCCGAGCCCGATCCAGGCGAGGCCGTCCACGGCCCGGCCGGGAAGCCGCAGCGCGCTCAACGACGGCAGCGTCGCGATGAGGCCGCCCGCAGCCAGCTCCCAGACCCGGGTCTGGGTGATGAAGTACGCACTCGCGGGTTCGGCGGCCGTCGCGCTGATCGAGATGAAGAGCGAGATGCCGATGACGGCCAGCATCGTGATCCTCGTGGCGACCATCGGACGGACCGGCGACCGGGTCGCGAACCAGAAGATGGCCAGGATGAGGATCGGCCAGACGAGGTAGAACTGCTCCTCCACCGACAGGGACCAATAGTGCTGGACCGGGGTCGGCGCGGCTGCCGCGCCCAGGTAGTCGACCGAGTTGGCGGCGAGGGCCCAGTTCTGGACGTAGAGCGCGGAGGCGATGATCTCGCCGGCGTTGGCCGCCCAGCGCGTGTCGGGGGCCACGATCTGGCTGGCGACGGCGGTCACGACGAGGACGAGGAAGGCGGCCGGCAGCAGCCGCCGGATGCGGCGACCCCAGAACTCGAGGAGGTGCCGGGTGCGCGTCGGAGGGTGCTGGAGCAGGTGGGCCGTGATGAGGAAGCCCGAGATCACGAAGAAGACGTCGACGCCGACGTAGCCGCCGGTCACGCTGTCGGGCCAGAGGTGGTAGGCGAGCACGAGGATCACCGCGACCGCACGCAGGCCCTGGATGTCCGGACGGAAGCCACTGCTCGCGTCCCGACCGCGACCACCCTTCGGGCGGGCCCCAGGCGCCTGCTCGAGGCGACCTCCCGACCCGGGCGGGTTCGCCTCGCTGTCCTGGACGCCACGCGGTCTCACGTCGCCCGATGCTACCGGTTCCGGCGCCCGGGTCACCGCTGACCTCACCGTCTCGGCTATCGTGAGCGTGGAGGCGACCGACCTAGTCTTCGACCTCTACCTGCTGCCGGCATCGGGAACCGCATCGCGGAGCGAGCGTCATGGCGCCATGAAGGTCTCGGCCCGGATCGCCGCCCTGGCGGCCTCGTTGCTCGTCCTCGCCGTGGGCTGTTCCGCGGTCGGCGCCTCCCCGACGCCGATCAGCGAGGCCGGCGCGGTCGCTGCCGTCCTCGCCCAGGACGCGCGCTTCACGGGCATCGGACCGCTCCAACCGAACGCCATCGGCCAGTCGGCCTGGTACGAGGTCGCGTCTGCCGCCGACGGTGGCTACGGGGTGGACATCACGATCGGCTGGGGCGACTGCCCGGCGGGCTGCATCGACCACCATGTCTGGCACTACGCCGTCAGCGCCGGGGGCGTGGTGACGAAGACCGGCGAGTCGGGCGCCCCCCTCCCCGATGGCGCCACGGGCGTGCGTGGCGCGGTGACCTCCGGGCCCACCTGCCCGGTCATGCACGTACCGCCCGACCCAGCCTGCGCCGAGCGACCCGTCGTCGGCGCGCTCATCATCGCCACCGACGCCTCCGGCGCGCAGGCGGGTCGGGCGACCTCCGGCGCCGACGGGACCTATGGCCTGACCCTCGGCCCCGGCGTCTACACGCTGACAGCGCAACCCTTCGAGGGCCTCATGGGGACGCCGGCCCCGCAGACGGTGAGCATCGACGTCGCGGGCGGCTCGGTCGAGGTCGACTTCAGCTACGACACCGGCATCCGCTGACCCGGCGACGCGGGCCCACGGAGCTAGGACTGCGGCGTCGCCGGCCGGCGGGAGCGCCAGGCATGGATCGCCGGCGGCAGGACCGAGACGAAGATGATCAGCACGATGAGCGGCAGCAACAACGCATCGAGCCGGCTGCCCATGGCCTCGCCGAGCAGGTAGCCCGCCAGCGGCAAGCCGCACGCCCAGAGCACCCCGCCGACCAGCGTCCAGAGGGCGAAGGCGGAGCGCTCCATGTGGCTGATGCCGGCCACGATCGGCGCGAACGTTCGCACGAAGGGGATGAAGCGGGCGATGACGATGGTGATGCCGCCATGGCGCTGGTACAGCGCGTCGGCGGCCTCGAGGTAGCGCCGTTTGAAGAAGCGTGAATCCGGCCTGTCGAAGAGCGCCCGGCCGACCCGGCGGCCGAACCAGAAGCCGGTCAGGTTGCCCGTCACCGCCGCGGCGGCACAAACGAGCACGACGGCCACGATGTTCAGGGTGTAGGACTGCGACCCGGGAGCCGAGAGCACGCCCGCGACCACGAGCAGGGAGTCGCCGGGCAGGAAGAAGCCGACGAAGAGGCCGGTCTCGGCGAAGAGGACCGCGAAGAGGACGAGGTAGGCCCCGACCCCGAAGGGCTCGATCAGCTCGCGCGGATGGAGGATCAGGCCGGCCAGCCCGGCCAGGAGGTCCACTCGCTCAGGCCTGCCCGGTGGGCGGCGGGAAGGGCGGCACGACCATCGACCGAGACGGCCCGCCGGGGGCGTCGATGGGGCCGACCTGGAGGGGCAGCCGCTTGCGCTCCTGGCCGTCGACGAGGAGCCGGCAGCTGTAGTCGCCGGACACGTCGAAGACGAGGTTCCAGAGGTCGATGCTGAAGGTGATGACGGTGTCCCGGCCGTCGCTCGAACCGCTGGCCATGATGCCGGCCACGCCCGAGGTCAACTCGCGCCCGTCAGGCTTGAGGATGACGAAACGGACCTCGTGTTCGGCGCCCAGCTCCGGCGCCGTCACGGCGAGCCCGACGACGAGGGCGAGGTGGGGGTGGCGGAGGGGGAACGACGGGCCGCCGATGCGGCTGACGCCGCCGCCGAGCACCGCGAACTTCCGTCCCGGCGCGGCCTCCGCAGCGTCGGCCAGGAAGGCGTAATCGATGTCGGGCATCGCCAGAGTCTAGCGTGCGGGGGCTCCGGGTCCGGGCCCGCGGCCTCGTGGGCGCGAAGGCCCGACGGTGAGGGCCCGGACGCGCGGCCCCCTCGAGCCGCGCGTTCGGACGAGTTCGGCCGGCAGTGGGCTCAGCCGGCCGTCGGGGTGCTGGAGGCCGCCGCCTCGGGGGCCCGGCCGAGGCGGACGAGGAAGCGGGTGAAGAGATAGCCACCGGTGAGCGAGAAGAGGACGAGGCTGGCGATGAGGATGGGCCAGGCCCACGGGTTGGCCACGGCCGGATCGCCGCTGCTGGCGGCCAGCGTGCCGGGGATCCAGCCCAGGCCGCCGAACGCGTTGAGGGCGTCGACCTGATCGGCGGCCTCGAGGCCGTAGATCTGGGGCACGATGTAGAGGACCGAGGCGATCACCAGCAGCACGCTGACCCAGCGGAAGGCGACCGGATCGTCGTCGGCGTCGCGGGTGAGCTTGATGACCAGGGCCCAGAAGAGGACCACGGTGGCAAGCGGGGCGGTGATCGGCAGGGCCAGACCGATGTACAGGTTCGGCATCAGGAAGATGACGCTGAGGGCCAGGGTCAGGACCAGCAATGCGTCCCGGATGAGGACGTAACCGAGCCACCAGACGTCGCCGCCGAAGCGGAGGGTCAGACCCTGCAGGAAGCGGATGATGTACGGCCGCGCGAAGTGGAGGATCAGGCTGAAGGCCCACAGGATGGGCAGGATGGCGGCGATGGAGAGGACGAGCCAGCCCGAGCCGCCGTTGGTGAGGGCGGTCGCGAGGTCGTCGGCGCTCAAGGGTTGCATCGGATCCTCCTACGCGTCCGTGCTCGGCCGGGGCCGCCCAGCGGGCGCCTGGCGCAGGTTGTAGACGACGGCGACGATGCCCAGCACGCCGATCAGGGCGGCCGAGATGTAGGTCAGGGGCAGGGCCACGTCCGTGTTGTGCGAGGTCACGAAGATGCTCGCCAGCCAGGCGGCCGTGGCACCCTCGATCTGGGTCACCTGGACGCCGATGAAGTAGGGCAGGATGTAGAGGAGGGAGCCCAGCCCCAGGAGCAGGGTCTGGACCTGGAACCAGCGCCGATCGGCGTCGCCCTTCGTGACCAGCTTGATGACCAGCACAGCGAAGGCGCAGACCGCCGCGAGGCCGCCGGTGACGGGCAGATCCTGGGCGCCTACGACGTCCGGGTAGAAGAAGATGATGCTGCCCAGGAAGACCTGGATGACCAGCAGGTCGCGCAGCCCCACGTAGATGATCCACCACAGGTCGGCGCCAAGGCGCAGGCTGAACTTGTGGAGCTGGCCGACCATGTAGGGGCGCGCCAGGTGCAGCGCCAGCACGAGCAGCCAGAGCGCAACGAGCGCGGCCGCGATGGTGCCCTCGACGAAGCCCTCTCCGGCAGAGAAGAGGCCCGAGACCTGGTCCGGTGTCATCGTCCGACTCCTCCCATGGCATGCACGGTTCCGGGTTCCTGGTGGTGCTGGCGGTCGGCCGGCCCGCGGCCGGCCTTGACCGAGACGGTGGGACAGCCGTAGACGGCGTCACAACGGAAGCAGCGACTGGCCTCACTCCGGGCGGCCGCCTCGTCGAAGCCGACCTGGGTGGCCGCGAAGCCCGGCTGCACGACCGGCAGCGGTGGGTGGGCCCGGTGTCGTTCGGCGATGTCGAGGTCGAGACGCCTGTCGCGGCCGGTCGGGTAGCGGACCGCGGCGAAGATCTCGGCCTCGCCGTCGGCGACGCCGGCCAGGTGCTCGTGGATGGACGCCGCGGCGCGGCGCCCGGAGGCGACCGCGTCGATGATCGTCTTCGGCCCGGAGACGACGTCGCCGCCGGCGAAGACGCCGGCCCGGCCCGTGGCCAGGGTCCGCGGATCGGCCACGATGCCGGCCCAGCCGCTGATCTCGATCCCCGCGCCCTCGGGCAGGATGGAGGGATCGGGCTCCTCGCCCACGGCCACGAAGACCGTCGTCGCGGCGATGTCGTGCTCGCTGCCCGGCACCGCCTGCCACGCGGTCCGGCCGGCCGCCATCTCCCCGGTCGGCCGTTGCTCGACGCAGCGGACTGCCGCGACGTCGCCGTTGCGGGCCACGACCTCGACGATGGCGAGACCGGTGGCGACCTTGACCCCCTCGCGCTCGGCGGCCTCGATCTCCTCGGCCTGGGCGGGCATGTCGGCCCGTCCGCGGCGGTACAGGATCGTCACCGACGAGGCCCCGCTCCGCCAGGCGGACCGGGCCGCGTCCATGGCCGTGCTGCCTCCTCCCACGACCACGACCGGACCCTCGAGACGCGGCCCTTCGCCGAGGTTGACCTGCTTCAGGAAGTACGTCGCCGGGACCACGCCGCGGAGCGAGTCGCCGGGCACGCCCAGGCGGCGGCTCTTCGACGCGCCGGTGGCCATGAAGATGGCCTGGAAGCCGTCCCGCTCCAGGTCCGCCAGGCTGAAGTCGCGGCCCATGGCCGAGTCGAGGCGAAGGTCGACGCCGCAGGCGATGATCCGCTCGATCTCCTCGCGCAGGACCGTGCGTGGGAGGCGGTACTCGGGGATGCCGATGGCCATCATCCCGCCGGGTACGGGCATCGCCTCGAAGACCGTGACCGGGTAACCCAGGCGGGCCAGATAGAAGGCCGCGCTCATACCGGCCGGCCCGCCGCCGACGATCGCCACCCGCTGCCCGCGTGAGGGCACGGGCGGCGGCGCGGGCGGGAGGTGGCCGCGCTCGGCCGCGAAGCGCTTGAGCGTCCTGATCGAGATCGGCTCGTCGAGCACGCCGCGCCGGCAGGCTGCCTCGCAGGGAGCCGTGCAGATCCAACCGCAGACCGAGGGAAACGGGTTGACCTCGGCGGCGACGGCGTAGGCGTCGTCGAAGCGGCCGGCGGCGATGAGCCCGACGTAGCGGCCGGCATCCGTTCCCGCCGGGCAGGCGACCTGACAGGGAGCCCGCGGCGGGACGACCTCGCCGGGCGGCGTCGCCGCCGCCAGCCACGTCGTGCGCGGGGCGTCGTGATCCACGGTCTGCCACACGAAGAGGTCGCCCCAGGGCGACGCATGATCGGGCTTGAGGACCTCCCGCGTCACGGCCGAGAGGGGCTCCCAGGCGGCTTGCTCCGCGGGATGGCCGGCGGGACGGGCGATGGGCCCCTGCCGTGCGACCAGCGGGGTCGGGCCGGCCGGCGTCGCCAACGACATCACGGTCGTCGGACATTCGCGGACACAGATGCCGCAGCCGATGCACTCGCCGACCTGGACCGGGTACTCCATCATCCAGGGCAGCGGCGCGCCGCCGCCCATGGCCGTCTCGACGCCCGGCACCTGGGGCCGGCTCATGTCCAGCGCCTCGACCGGGCAGACGTCCATGCAGACGCCGCAGTTGATGCAGCCGCCGCGGTCGATGTCGATGCGGTAGCCCATGGCAGACCTCCGTGACGTTGTCCGGAGCATCGCCGCGGGGCGCTCGACGCGCCACACCCGGGCGAGCGGTGGGCAGGCCGCTCGACGGAGTGGGTCCGCCGGGGGCCGGATGGCCCACCGTCAGTCCTCCCGGACGAGCCCTTCCCGGACCGCTCGCGCCGCCAGCTCGGTGCGACTGCTGGCGTGGAGCTTCTCGAGGATGTTGCGGAGGTGGAACTTCGTGGTGTTCTCGCTGATCCCGAGCTGCGCGGCGATCTCCTTGTTGCGGGCACCGGCCGTGACCAGCCGGAGGACCTCCAGCTCGCGCTCGGTGAGCGCGTCCGGGTTCCGGGCCGGGGCCCGGCCGTCCTGCCGGGCGAAGTCGGCGATGATCCGAGCGGCGGTGACCGGGGAGATGGCCGGCTCGCCGCGCTGGACGGCCTCGATCATGCCCCGTAGCGCCGGCGCCTCCAGGTTCTTCAGCAGGTAGCCGCGCGCGCCGCCCTTGATGGCCTCGAAGAGGTCGTCCTCGGCCTCGCTCACGGTCAGCATCACCACCGCCGTCCGCGGCTGGGCCTGGACGATCCGGCGGCTGGCCTCGAGCCCGCCGACCCGGGGCATGCGCACGTCCATGAGCACGAGGTCCGGCTCGAGCTGCTCGGCCAGGCGCACGGCCTCCTCGCCGTCGGCGGCAAGGCCGACGACCTCGTGGCCCCACGAGGTGAGCAGCGAGGCGATGCCGTCGCGGAAGAGGGCGTGGTCGTCGGCGAGCAGGATGCGCATCAGGCGCCGTCCCCCGTTTGAGAGGCCATGGGCACGGCCAGCCAGACCCGGGCCCCGCCATCGGGCCGGTCGGACCACTCGATGTCGGCGTCGATCATGGCCGCTCGTTCGCGCATCGCATCGAGACCATAGTGAGGCCATCCGTCGCCGCCCGGGGCGGCGCCCGCGAATCCTCGTCCGTCGTCGTCGAGCGCCACCGTCAGCCGGTCGCCCGCGACGGCGAGGTTGATCGTGGCCCGCTGCGCGCCGGCATGCTTGCGCGCGTTGGTCAACCCCTCCTGGACGATCCGGAACACGTGGGCCTGCTTGGTCGGCGGGAGCTCCGCCTGGCGCGCCTCAAGCGTCGCTTCGACGAGCACGGCCAGCTTCGACGCGTCGGCGAAGCGGGCGGCGTAGTCCTCGATGGCCGGGACCAGCCCGGCCGGGCCGATGACCGGGCTGCGCAGGCCGAGGATGGCTTCGCGCACGTCGACGTAGATCGAACGGGCCGCGGCCGCCAACTCGGCCAGCTGGGCCTGCGCCTCGGCCGTCTTGCCCCGCTCCAGGAAACCCTCGACCGCCTGGCTCTTGGTGTTGACGTAGCCGAGCACCTGGGCCAGGCCGTCGTGCATCTCCCGGGCGATCCGCTCACGCTCCTCGACGACGGCCAGCTCGCGCAGGCGCTGATGGAGGCGGGCATTCTCGATGGCGATGGCGGCCTGGTTGGCGAGCGAGGCGAGCGTCTCCACCTCGTCGACGCCGAAGGCCCGCTCACGGCGCGAGGCGACCATGAGCTGGCCGATCGTCTCGTCGCCGCGCTGGAGGGGGGCGCTCAGGCGCAGGGCCAGGTACTCGGGGCGCACGAAGCGGCCGATCTCGTCGCCATGCAGGGAGCCGGAGGGATCCAGGGCCTCGGCCGGACCGCTCGAGGCCCGCAGAGCGGGCGCGCCCTCGGCATCGACGACCGTCAGCAGCGCGACGTCGGTGCCGAGCAGCTCGCGAGCCTGGCCGACGACGACGCCGAGGACGGCGTCCAGCTCCGTCAGCGAGGCGGTGGCGAGGGTCACCCGCTGGAGGGCGCGGACCGAGGCCGCCCGGGCCTCGAGCTCCTCGTTGCGGGCCACGAGCACGCCTGAGAGGCGGTCGATGCGGCGGGCGGCAAGGACCGTGAAGGCGGCGGTGACGGCGAAGACGAGGCCCATGATCAGGACCGTGTCGAGCGGGAAGGCCACCGCCTGGTCGAGGACGGTGTCGCTGAGCAGCTCGACCGCGCCCACCACCACGGCGGCCAGCAGGGCCAGGAGCCAGGGGCGGCGGAGATACCCGGGCATCCTGGGCGCGGCGCTCAACCGGGATCGGCGGACGCGGCCGCGGGCTCGGTCCGAACGGGCAGGGCAACACGGGCGCGCTTCGGCGGCCGCAGTCCCCGACCGTGGCCGTTGCTCGGGCGGCCCCGCTTCGCCCGCCCGGCGGCCTCGGCGAACGAGACGTCGCTGAGGGGCACAAGCGGCTCGCCGCGCAGCACCCGGGCCAGATACTCGCCGGTCGCCGAGCCGGGGGTCGCGGCGACGGTCTCGGGCGTGCCCTCGGCGACGATGAGCCCGCCCCGGTGGCCGCCCTCGGGACCGAGGTCGATGATCCAGTCGGCGGTCTTGATGACGTCGAGGTTGTGCTCGATGACGACCACGGTGTTGCCCTGGTCGACGAGGCGATGGAGGACCTGGAGGAGCTTCTCCACGTCGGCGAAGTGGAGGCCGGTGGTGGGCTCGTCGAGCAGGTAGATCGTCCGTCCCGTCGCCCGACGCGACAGCTCGGTCGACAGCTTTACCCGCTGCGCCTCTCCGCCCGAGAGTGTCGTGGCCGGCTGGCCGAGGTGGATGTAGCCGAGGCCGACGTCGTAGATCGTCTGCAGCTTCGTGCGGATCGTGGGCACCGCCGCGAACAGCTCCAGCGCCTCGGCCACGGTCATCTCCAGGACGTCGGCGATCGACCGGCCCCGGTAGTGGATCTCCAGGGCCTCGCGGTTGTAGCGCTTGCCCTTGCAGACCTCGCAGGGCACGTAGACGTCGGGCAGGAACTGCATCTCGATCTTGATGATCCCGTCGCCCTTGCAGTCCTCGCAGCGGCCGCCCTTGACGTTGAAGCTGAAGCGGCCAGGCTTGTAGCCCCGGACGCGCGCGTCGGGCGTCGCAGCGAACAGCTCCCGGATGGGTCCGAAGAGGCCCGTGTAGGTCGCCGGGTTCGAGCGCGGGGTCCGGCCGATGGGGCTCTGGTCGATCTCCACGACCTTGTCGATCGCTTCGAGGCCCTCGATCCGATCGTGGGCCCCGGGCTCCTCGCGAGCGCCGTTGAGAGCCTGGGCCAGCGCCCGGTAGAGGATCTCGGCCACGAGCGTGCTCTTGCCGCTGCCCGACACCCCGGTCACCGCCGTGAATGTGCCCAGCGGGAAGCGCACGTCGATGGCCTGCAGGTTGTGCTCCCGGGCGCCGACGATCTCGAGACCTCGGCCGCTGCCCGTCCGCCGCCGGGTGGGTATGGGGACCATCTTCTCGCCGCGCAGGTAAGCGCCCGTGATCGAGCGCGGCTCGGCCAGGATGACTTCGAGAGGGCCGGCCGCGACAACCTCGCCGCCGTGTTCGCCGGCGCCGGGCCCGATGTCCAGCACCCAGTCGGCGGTCCGGATCGTCTCCTCGTCGTGCTCGACGACGATGAGCGTGTTGCCCAGGTCGCGCAGCCGGGTGAGCGTGGCGATGAGCTTGGCGTTGTCACGCTGGTGGAGGCCGATCGAGGGCTCGTCGAGGATGTAGAGGACGCCCATCAGGCTCGAGCCGATCTGCGTGGCCAGGCGGATGCGCTGGGCCTCGCCGCCCGAGAGCGTGGAACTGGTACGACCGATGGTCAGATAGTCGAGGCCGACGTCGACGAGGAAGCCGAGCCGGGCGCCGATCTCCTTGAGCACCTGGCGGGCGATCGCCCGCTCGCGCTCGGCGAGGCGGGGCGGCAGGCCGGCGGCCCAGGCGAGCGCGTCGGACACCGACAGCTCCGCGACGTCGGCGATCGTTCGGCCGTCCACGGTCACGGCGAGGGCCTCGGGACGCAGCCGCTTGCCGCCGCAGGTCGGGCAGGGCCGCTCGACCATGAACCGCTCCAGCTCCGCCTTGACGTAGTCGGACTCGGTCTCCTTGTAGCGCCGCTCGAGGTTGGGGATGATGCCCTCGAAGGTCGCCGTGTAGGTGTTCTCACCGCGGTCGTGGCGGTAGCCGATGACGACCTGTTCGCCGCGCTCGGCGTAGAGGAGGTGCTCGAACGCCTCCGCGGGCAGGTCGGCGACCGGGATCGTGGGATCCCAGTCGTGGGCCCGGGCGACGGCCTCGACGACCTTGGCGAACCACGAGTCCGCCATCGGCATGCGCGCCCAGGGGCGGAGCAGCGCGCCCTCGACGATCGACACGCTGCGGTCCGGTACGACCCGTGCCGGGTCGATCTCGAGGCGTACCCCGAGGCCGGTGCAGTCCGGGCAGGCGCCGTGGGGTGAGTTGAAGCTGAAGCTGCGCGGTTCCAGCTCCTCGATGGTCGTGCCGTCGAACGGACAGCTGTACTGCTCGCTGAAACGTTGCTCGTCGAACGCGCCGGGGTCGGCCGGGGCGACGACCATCACGCCCTCGCCCAGGCGCAGGGCCGTCTCGACCGAGTCGGCCAGCCGCCCGGCGTCCGGGTCGGGGTTGTCGAGGCCGTAGGGGCGCCCCTTCTCGTCCCCGTGAGCGACCACGAGGCGGTCGACGACGACCTCGATGGTGTGACGCTTGTACTTGTCGAGGGACTTGACCTCGTCGAGGTCGAGCGCCTGGCCGTCGACCCGGACGCGCACGAAGCCCTGCCGCCGGGCCGCCTCGAAGACCCGGTCGCCCTCGGTCTTGCGGTCCTTGACGAGGGGCCCCAGGAGGAGCACGCGGGCGCCGTCCGGGAGGGCCCGGATGCGATCGACGATCTGCTGCGGGCTCTGCCGGGCGATCTCGCGCCCGCAGACCGGACAGTGCGGGTGGCCGACGCGGGCGAAGAGGAGACGCAGGTGGTCGTAGATCTCGGTCACCGTGCCGACCGTCGAGCGGGGGTTGCGGCTGGCGCCCTTCTGGTCGATCGAGATGGACGGGCTCAGGCCGTCGATCTGGTCGACGTCCGGCTTCTCCATCTGGCCCAGGAACTGGCGGGCGTAGGCGGAGAGGCTTTCGACGTAGCGGCGCTGGCCCTCGGCGTAGATCGTGTCGAAGGCGAGGCTGCTCTTGCCGCTGCCGGAGAGGCCGGTGATGACGATCAGCCGGTCACGGGGCAGCTCGACGGTGATGTTCTTGAGGTTGTGTTCGCGGGCACCGCGGACGACGAGGAGTTCCTGGGGCATGGACCGTCAGTGTACGCCACGGGCGCGGAAGAGAACAGGCGTTCTAGGGCCGACCCTGCCCGGGACGGGCGACCCTCCAGCCGTCAGCGCCGCCGGGGCCGGGTACCGGTGCGCTTGATGACGTTGGGCGTCACGCGCCGGTCCCAGGTGGGCCGATCGAGCCACTTCGCCTGCCAGCCGCCGTCGTCGTCGTGCTCGTCGCGAATACCCGGCAGCCAGTCCGCGGCGGTGCCGACGTCCGGCGCGAGCGGCTCGTCGGAGGCGGGCAGGACGCGCACCTCGAGGACCTCGCCCTCGTCGCTCGGCTTGGGCGCTGCGCGCCGGTCGCGTTGCTGGTTGCGGCTGGCCGGCCGCTCCCCCGCCGCAGCCTCCGCGGCCCGGCCCACGTCGACCGAGGCGTCCTCCTCGAGGACCCGCAGGCGGATGCCCTGGGCCTCGTCGCGCAATGCTGCCGCCCGCTCGAACTCCAGGTTCCTGGCGGCATTGCGCATCTCCGCCTCGAGCCGGCCGACCAGCTTCTCGACCTGCTCACGGGACATCTCGGACAGCTCGTGCCCCTCCCCCGGGCCGTACGCGCCGGGCGACTCGGCCACGCTGCGCAGCCGGTCATTGATGTCGCGGATCTCCTTGATGATCGTCGTCGGCTCGATGCCGTGCTCGAGGTTGTAGGCCTCCTGGACGCCCCGTCGGCGATCGGTCTCGTCGATCGCCACCTGCATCGACTCGGTGATCCGGTCGGCGTACATGACGACCTCGCCGCCGATGTTGCGGGCCGCCCGGCCGGCGACCTGGATGAGCGACCAGGCGCTGCGCAGGAAGCCCTCCTTGTCGGCATCGAGGATGGCCACGAGGGTCACCTCGGGCAGGTCGATGCCCTCGCGCAACAGGTTGATGCCGACGAGCACGTCGAAGACGCCCAGGCGCAGGTCGCGCAGGATGCTCACCCGCTCCAGGGTGTCGACTTCGCTGTGGAGGTACTGGACCTTCACCCCCAGCTCGCGCAGGTAGTCGGTCAGGTCCTCGGCCATCTTCTTGGTCAGCGTCGTGACCAGGACCCGCTCGCCCTTGTCGACGCGCCCGCGGATGCGCTCTAGCAGGTCGTCGATCTGGCCCTCCGAGGGGCGCACCTCGATGGTCGGATCGACGATGCCCGTCGGCCGGATGAGCTGCTGGACGATGTGGCCCTTGGCCTTCTCCAGCTCGTAGGGGCCGGGCGTCGCGCTCATGTAGACGACCTGGTCGAGGTGGTCCTGGAACTCCTCGAAGGTCAGCGGCCGGTTGTCCAGGGCCGACGGCAACCTGAAGCCGTACTCGACGAGGATCTCCTTGCGCGTCCGGTCGTTCTTGTACATGCCCACCGCCTGGGGGATGGTCATGTGGCTCTCGTCGACGACGAGCAGCCAGTCCGGCGGGAAGTAGTCGAGCAGCGTCCAGGGCCTGGACCCGGCGGCACGACCGGCGAGATGGCGCGAGTAGTTCTCGATGCCGGAGCAGTAGCCCAGCTCGCGCATCATCTCGAGGTCGAAGGTCGTGCGCTGTCGGAGGCGAGCCGCCTCGAGGGCCATGCCCCGCGCCTCCAGCTCGGCCGTCCGCCCCTCGGCCTCGGCCTCGATATCGACGATGGCCTTCTTGAGCTTGTCGGCGGGCGTGACATAGTGCGAGGCGGGGTAGACGTTCAGCTCCGTGCGCTCGGCGAGCAGCTCGCCGGTGAGCGGGTCGATCTCGCTGATGCGCTCCACTTCATCGCCGAAGAAGCGCACCCGGACCACGAAGTCGTCGTAGGCGGGCTGGATCTCCAGGCTGTCGCCGCGGACCCGGAAGCGCGCCCGCGAGAGAGCCTGGTCGTTGCGCTGGTACTGGAGGTCGACGAGCTGGCGCAGGACGCCATCGCGCCGATAGCGGCCGCCCACCCGCAGGCGCACGACCGTGGCACCGTAGTCGACCGGCGCACCGAGGCCGTAGATGCAGCTGATGCTGGCCACGATGATGACGTCGCGGCGCTCGAAGAGGGCGTGGGTCGCGGCATGGCGGAGCTTGTCGATCTCGTCGTTGCGCGACGAGTCCTTCTCGATGTAGGTGTCGCTGCGGGGCAGGTAGGCCTCGGGCTGGTAGTAGTCGAAGTAGCTCACGAAGTACTCGACCGCGTTCTTCGGGAAGAACTCGCGGAACTCGGAGTACAACTGCGCCGCCAGCGTCTTGTTGTGGGCCAGCACGAGCGTCGGCTTCTGGTGGCGGGCGATGACCTGGGAGACCGTGTAGGTCTTGCCGGAGCCGGTCGTGCCCAGCAGGACCTGGTGCTTGACGCCCTTGGCCAGGCCCTCCGCGAGGCGCTCGATGGCCGCCGGCTGGTCGCCCGTCGGGGCGAAATCGGCGACCAGTTCGAAGTCGGGCAAGATGGACCTCCGGGGTGGGACGCTCGGCTCCAGCATAGCAGTGTCGCGCTCGAATCGAACACCCGTTCGACCACGGTTACACCAGCAGTCCTGCCACCTGGCTACCAAAAAGCACCATAGGCACCACTGCTCCGGGCCGCGATGCTGGTGGCATGGAGATGGAATTCAAGGACGACACGCGTCGCCGCAAAGTCCTGCTCGTGCTCGGCCTCATGTTTGCGGTGGCCGCGGCCGGTGGCGCCTTCTACCTCATCAACCAGGCCCAGAGCGCGGGCACCGGCAAGGTCCCGACACGCGAGGTCGTCGTGGCCGCCCACGACATCTCGGCTCGCTCGGTCATCGCAGCCGACGACGTCGTCCTCCGCGCGCTGCCGGACGACCCATCGATCACCTCCGCCCTGACGTCGCCCGACGACGCCATCGGACGCATCGCCGGGGTCACGATCTTCGCCCAGCAGGCACTGACCCCCAACCTGCTCACCTCATCGGAGGCGGGCAGCGGGTACAGCGTCCTCTCCCCGGAGGAGACGGTGGCCCCCGACTCGCCCTATTGGCGGGCCTTCTCCATCAATGTTTCCGACGATCGGGCGGTGGCGGGTACGCTCCTGGCCGGTCAGCACGTCGACGTCATCGTGAGCGTCACGTACGACGTCCAGGCCCTGGGCGGCAACGCAGGGCCCACGCCAACGTTCGTCCCCAACGGGACGTACGGGCCGGTCGGGCCGTACTACGGCGACACGAGCACGAAGCTCACCTACCAGGACGTGCCCATCCTCGCCCACAATCTGACCCTGTACATCCTCAAGCTGACGGTGGCCCAAGCCGAGGAGATCACCCACTTCATGAACATCGGCGCCGAGACGAACTTCAC
>JBIOIE010000013.1:0-16596 GCA_044449605.1 Candidatus Limnocylindrales bacterium
CACCCAGAAGTCGCGGATGCGGTCGTAGATGTCGGTCAGCGGGCGCGGCAGGAGGAGGTCCTGGCCGGCGTAGCGATGGATGAGGGCGTGGATGGCCGGTGCGTCGTCGGCCTGGGCGCGGCGGATCATCGGCCGTGGCCAGGCGCGACCGCCAGGGACCGTCGCCGGTAGCGGCCACTAGAATGCTCGCGATGGAACCCCCGAGCGCGCCGCGCCCGTATTCGCCGGGGCTGGAGGGCGTCGTCGCCGGGGAGTCGTCGCTGGCCCTCGTCGATGGCGAGAACGGCCGGCTGCTCTACCGGGGCTACGCCATCGGCGAGCTGGTCGAGCGGGGCACCTACGCGCAGGTGGCCGAGCTGCTCTGGACCGGCGCCTGGCCACATGAGGCCCATCTCGCTTGTGCGCCCCTGCCATCGGCTGTCGAACAGGCGCTGCGCCTGCTGCCCGCGACGACCGCGCCGATGGATGCGCTGCGCACGGGCATCAGCGTCTGGGGCGCCGAGCAGCGGCTGCCCTGGCCGCCCACCGTCGACCAGGCGCGGGCCGCGACCTCGCTGGCGCCGAGCATCCTGGCGGCCTTCGACCGCCTGCGCCACGGCCTCGAGCCGGTCGCTGCCGACCCGGAGCTGGAGCTGGCCGCGGGCTTCCTCTACCAGCTCGAGGGCGTCCGCCCCGACCAGGCGGCGGCCAGGGCCCTGGACGCCTACTTCGTGACGGGTGCCGAGCACGGCTTCAACGCCTCGACCTTCACGGCGCTGGTGATCACCTCGACCCGGAGCGACCTCGCCTCGGCCCTCTGCGGGGCGATCGGGGCCCTCAAGGGACCGCTCCATGGCGGCGCCCCTTCGGAGGTCGTCGAGCAGCTCCACAAGATCGGCACGCCCGAGCACGCCGAGGCCTGGCTGCGCGACGCCGTCGCCCGCGGTGAGCGGCTGATGGGCTTCGGCCATCGCGTCTACCACGCCTACGACCCCCGGGCGGCCGCCCTGCGCAAGGTCGCCGAGGGGATGAGCGGCATGGCCGACTGGCTCGACCTGGCGGTCAAGGTCGAGGACGTGGCGCTCCGGGTGCTGGCCGAGCTGAAGCCGGATCGGATCCTCAAGACGAACGTGGAGTACTACGCGGCGGCCGTGCTCCAGGGCGTGGGCCTCGCCCCGGACCTCTTCCCGAGCACCTTCGCCCTGGCCCGCTTCGCCGGCTGGACGGCGCACTGCATCGAGTACGCCGCGGACAACAAGCTCATCCGGCCGGACGTGCGCTACACCGGCCCCGCGGAGCGCCCGCTGCCCGCCGGCTAGGCCGTCTGGCGGGGACATCAGCCCCGCCCGGCGCCCGCGGTCGCCGCGCCGGAGTCGGTCATCTGCAGCGGCAGCTTGTCGACGAGCGACTCGGTCCAGGCCCAGGCCGAGCCCTGCCGGGCGGCCTCCGTGACGAGGGGCAGGCCGAAGATCTTGATGAAGCCGACGGCGCTGGCGTGATCGAAGCGATCCTCCGCCTCGTAGGTGGCCAGGGCCCGGTCGTAGAGCGAGAGGTCGCTCCGGCGCCCGACCACCGCCAGCGAACCGCGATCCAGGCGCAGGCGGACCTCGCCCGACACGACCCGCTGGGCTGACGCGACGTACTGGCGCAGGTCCCGGCACAGGGCGCTGAACCAGAGGCCGTCGTAGGTGGCCTGGGACAGCTCGTCCGAGACCAGCCGGTTGAAGCGGAGCTGCTCCTTGGAGAGGGTCAGCCCCTCCAGGGCGCGATGGGCGGTGTGGAGCGCCACGGCCGCCGGCGCCTCGTAGATCTCGCGGCTCTTGATGCCCACCAACCGATCCTCGACGTGGTCGATGCGGCCCACCCCGTGGTGACCGGCCAGCTCCGAGATGCCGTCGACGATGGCCACCGGATCGCGGGCCAGGCCATCGAGGGCGACCGGCACGCCCTGTTCGAAGGTCACCGTGACCTCGGCGGGCACGGCTGGAGCGGCGGCGGCGTCCACGGTCCACCGGTAGACGTCGGCCGGCGGCGCCGCCCAGGGATCCTCGAGCACGCCGGTCTCGATGGACCGGCCCCACAAGTTGGCGTCGACGGAGTAGGGCGAGGCCTTGGTGACGGGGATCTCGATGCCCCGGGCATCGGCGAACTCGATCTCCTGTTCGCGCGAAAGGCCCATGCCCACCCGCATCGGGGCGATGACCTCGAGGGAGGGGTCGAGGGCGTGGACGGCGACGTCGAAGCGGACCTGGTCGTTGCCCTTGCCGGTGCAGCCGTGGGCCACGGCCTCGGCGCCCTCGCGCTGGGCGATCTCCACGAGGAGCTGGGCGATGAGCGGCCGGGCGAGGGCCGTGGCCAGCGGGTAGACGCCCTGATAGAGCGCGTTGGCCTGGAGGTTCGGCCAGCAGAAGCCGGTCACGAAGCGCTCCCGGGCGTCGATGACGTAGGCGCGCGAGGCGCCGGCGCTGAGGGCCCGCTGCTCGACCCCGGTGCGAAGCGACCCGCCGCCCACGTCGACGGTCAGGGTGACCACGTCGACGCCGAGCGTCTCCTTCATCCAGGCGACCGCGACCGAGGTGTCGAGGCCTCCGGAGTAGGCGAGGATGACCTTCTTCACGGCACTGCTCCTTCGGGGTGGGGGAGGCCCTGGACGGCGCGGAAGCGCCCCAGCCAGCGCTCGAGGCGGGCTTCGTCGGCGAACAGGACCAGGATCGTGTCGTCCCCGGCGAGGGTGCCCTCCTGGTCCTGGAGGCTGGACTGATCGATGGCCAGGGCGACGGCCTGGGCGCTGCCCGGCGGCACGCGCAGGATGAGGGTCAGCGCGCTGCGGCCGACGGTCACGGTCGTGCCCGCCAGCAGGCGAGCGAGCCGGGCGTCGGCCTCCGGTCCGGGAGCCGCGAGATCGTCCGGGCCGACGTAGACGTGACGGTCCCCGCGCACGACCTTCACGAGCCGAAGCTCGGCCACGTCGCGCGAGACCGTCGCCTGGGTCGCCGCGAAGCCGCGCTCCCGCAGTCGATCTACCAGCTCGTCCTGGCTGGTGACCGAGCCGCGTGCGACCAGCTCGAGGATCGCCCGCTGTCGTGCGAGCTTGGCGCCCGGACCGCCGGCCATCAGCGGGCCTCCGCGCGGGTCGCCGCCAGCGCCCGGCTGCCGAAGCCCTGGTCCCCGAGCGCCCGGCCGATCGCGCCGGAGACCGAACCGTCGGCGATGACGGCCGCGCCCGCGCCGCCATCGGCAACGGCATCGAGGGCGGCCCGGACCTTGGGGATCATCCCCCCGTCGATGACCCCGGACGCCACGAGCGCGGCCACGGCGTGGGGCTCGAGCGTGGCCAGTCGCCGGCCGGCGGCGTCGCGTACGCCATCGGTGTCCGTGAGCAGGATGAGCTGCGCGGCCCCGAGCCCCCGGGCGATGGCCACGGCGACGTCGTCGGCGTTGACGTTGCAGATCGCGCCCCCCTCGTCGAGGGCCAGCGGCGCCACGACGGGCAGCCGCCCTGCGTCGAGCAGCGTGTCCAGCAGCTCGCGGTGGACGGCGGCGATCGCGGCCACCCGGCCGAGACCGGCCAGCCGGCGGCCGGCCAGCAACCCACCGTCGACCCCCGAGATGCCGACGGCGTCGGCCCCGGCGAGGCGCAGGGCGGCCACCAGCTCGACGTTGACGGCTCCGCGCAGCACGGCCGTGGCGACCTCGAGGGTGGCCTCGTCGGTGACCCGGCGGCCCTCCTCGAAGCGGGTCGGCACGCCCAGCCGCTCCAGCCAGGACGTGACCCGGTTCCCGCCGCCGTGGACGACGACGAGCGACAGCCGGTGATGCAGCTCGGCCAACTCGCCGAGCAGGCCCGTGCTCTCGCCGAGGGGCGCCCCGCCGAGCTTGACGACCACGACGGCGCTCACGTCGAGTAGGCGCTGTTCTCGAGGACGTAGGCCTCGCTGAGGTCGCAGCCGAACGCCTCGGCGGAGGCCTGGCCGCGCCCGAGGTCCAGCTCGATGAGGACCTCGGCACCCTGCATCGCGGCCGAGACGGCGGCAGCGTCGAAGTCCAGGGGCGCACCGGCGAAGACGGCGTGGCCGGCCAGCCCGATGCCCAGGCTCGCGACGACCAGGTCGACCGGCGCCCCGTCCGGCCGGAGCGCGGCCCCGGCCGCCGCGGCGATGCGGCCCCAGTTCGGATCGTGGCCGTGGACCGCGGCCTTGACCAGGTTGCTGCGCACGACCGAGCGGGAGACGGCCCGGGCGTCGACGAGGTCCGCGGCCCCCTCGACGCGGCAGGTGATGAGGCACGTGGCGCCCTCGCCGTCGGCGGCCTGCTGGCGGGCGAGGGAGCGGCAGACGGCGGCGACGGCGACCCCCAGCAGCGCCGCCTCCGGGCTGCCCGGCTCCGGCGCGGACGCCCCCGAGGCCCCCGACGCGAGCAGGATCAGCGTGTCATTGGTCGAGGTGTCGCCGTCGACGCTCGTCTGCTCGAAGGACCCGGCCGACGCCTCGCGCAGGATGTCGCCAAGGAGCGCCGGAGAGGCGGCCGCGTCGGTCAGCAGGACGGCGATCATCGTCGCCATCCGGGGGTGGATCATGCCCACGCCCTTGGCCACGCCGCTGACGCGCACGGAGCGGACCGAGACATGGTCGTCGGTCGGCAGGGCGACGGTCGTCGTGGCGGCCTTGAGCCGGGTGTCGGTCGTCAGCATCGCCGTCGCGAAGGCCGCCCAACCCGCGTCGCCGGCCGCGAGGCCGTTCGCCAGGAGCGGCTGGATGGCGGCGTTGACCCGATCCACCGGCAGGCGGGTGCCGATCAGGCCCGTCGAGGCACAGAGGACCTCTGCGGCGTCGCAGCCCAGCGCCCCGGCGAGCGCCCCCGCGACCTGGGCCTGGTCGACGTCGCCGGCCGGTCCCGTGGCGGCGTTGGCGCAGCCGCTCGTGACGATCATCGCCCGGGCAGCCCCTCCGCTCGCCGCCAGGTGGTCGCGGCTGAGGCGGACGGGAGCGGCCTGCACGAGGTTGCGGGTGAAGATGCCCGCAGCGGCCGCTGGGCCGGCGGTCGTGACCGTGACGATGCCGAGATCCGGCCGGCCGCTGGGCTTGATGCCGGCTCCTGCGCCGCCGGCGGCGAACCCGGCCGGCAGCACGGCGCGCTCCTCGACGGGCGGCGCCGCGGGTAGCGGCCTGGCGGGCATCGGCCTCACCTCCCGGCCTCCCTCACGGGTAGAGGGGAAGCTGTTCGAGCCCGGCCGTCTCGGGCAGGCCGGCGGCCACGTTGAAGGCCTGGACGGCCTGGCCGGCCGCGCCCTTGACGAGGTTGTCGATGGCGCCGATGGCCACGATCCGCCCGCTGCGCTCGTCCAGGCGGGCAAAGACGCGGGCCAGGTTGGCCCCGGTCACGGTCTTCGTGGCCGGGGCGGTCGGGGAGATCGCGACGCACGGCTCGGCCTCATAGGCGGACCGGTAGAGGGCGTCGATGTCGGCCTGGCTGGGCCGGCCGACGGGGCGCACGTAACACGTCGCCAGGAGGCCGCGGGTCATGGGCACGAGGTGGGGCGTGAAGACGAGGCCGCGGAGAGCGTCCGCGCCGACGCCCAGGCCGGCCAGCTCCTGGCGGATCTCGGCGTAGTGGCGATGGCCGCCGAGGCCATAGGCGCGGACCGACTCGTTGACCTCGCCGAAATGGGTCTCGAGCTTCGGCTCGCGGCCGGCCCCGCTCACCCCGCTCTTGGCGTCGACGACCAGGTCATCGATGAGGCCAGCCCCGGCCAGCGGGGCGAGCGCGAGCAGCGTCGCCGTCGGATAGCAGCCGGGCGAGGCGACGAGGCGGGTGCCGGCCAGGGCGGTCCGGTGCAGTTCCGGCAGGCCGTAGACGGCGGCCGCGATGTCCCCCCGCCCGACGCCGCCGGGCAGCAGCTCCGGCGCCGGGTGTTCGAAGCCATACCAGGCCGGGTAGTCGGCCGGATCGGCGAGCCGGAAGTCGGGTCCGAGGTCGACGACCATGAGGCCGCGCTCGAGGAGTGGCGGGGCGATGCTGGCAGCCTGGCCGTGGGGTAGGGCCAGGAAGACGGCGTCGAGCGTGGCATGGTCGGGCAGCTCGCTCTCGATGACGTGGCCGGTCTCGGCCAGGTGGGCGAAGGCCTCGCCGATCGGCACGCCCGCCCGGTTGCGGGCCCCGAGCCCGGCGATGCGGACGTCGGGATGACGCTGGAGGAGGCGCACCAGCTCGCCGCCGACATAGCCGGTCGCGCCCAGCACGGCGACGCGGAGGGGCGCCTCGCGTCCGGAGACGGGGGCCCGGCCGGCCGCGATGCGGGTCTTCATGACGCATGACTATACGGTCTAAAGGATATTCATGCATCACAGCCCGATGCCCCCGGCGACCGGCCCTTCACTCCGTGACGACGATCGGTCGCGCCCTCCGGATCAGCGATCTCATGAGTCGACGTGCCTACCGGAAGCTCGACCTCTACGTCCTCCTGGGCCGACGGCATCGGATCGAGTTTTCCATGGACTACTGGATGCGAAGCCCTGACGGGATCGTGCGCGGGCTCAGGCTCGATGCCTCGCGTCGCGACTTCAGCGAGCGGGATCGGGCGGTTCTCGAGGCGCTCGGCCGGCACCTCGAGCGGGTCCTCGGGCGGCGAGACCCGCACCTCCCCCAGCCGGCCGGCCTGCTCGGGCTGACCGAACGGCAGGCCGAGATCCTGGCCTGGGTCGCGCGCGGCCTCACCAACGCGGAGATCGGGGCAACCCTCTCGCTCTCGCCCCACACGGTCAGGAAGCATCTCGAGAATGCCTTCGCCCGCCTCGGCGTCCACAGCCGGGGCCGGGCGATCGCGTTGCTCCGGGCCGGCTGATCCGGCTCGAGCTGCGGCGCCTAGTCCTCCGGTCCGTGGGGATGGACGACGATCCGTCCCTGTGGCCCCGTCTCGGCGACCTCGAGCTCGGGCCCGTCGCCGACGCGGCAACGGTGGGCGATGACGACGTCGCCTGAGCTGAGTTGGGCGGTGACGACGCAGTAGCGGGTGGCCGACAGCTCGACCGAGCGGCGCACGGCCTCGAGGTCCACGCCATCGCCACCGACGACGTGGAGCACGTCGATGGTCCGGAACACCTTGGGGTGCTCGTCGGCCTGCAAGCCCCGGACGGAGATCTCGTACGTCGTCACCGGCTGGCGCTTCTTGCCCAGGATCGAGACCACGTCCGCCCCGGCGCAGGCAGCCAGGGCGGCCAGCATCGTCTCGCTTGGTCGGGCCCCCGGCACGTCGTCGGTCGCCTCGAGGGTCAGGGCGCCGCCCAGGCCGGTCGCGGCCTCGAAGCGCAGGCCGCCGGCCCAGCGGACGCGGGCCGTCTTCTCGAGCGTCAGGCGCGGACCTCCTGGTTCATGAACACCCAATAGGCCAGGCCGAAACAGACCGCCGTCAGGGCCACCAGGCCCGCGACCTGGGCCCACACGACCAGCAGGCTCTGGTCGAAGGTCAGGACCGAGGGCACCGCCCGATCCACCTGCGTCGAGATGACGATGCCCGTCGTGCGCACGCTCGGGTCGAGGATGGCCTCGGTGCTCTCGTTGAAGACGTTGCCCGGGAAGAGATGCTGCAAGTCCTGCTGCATCTGGGCGTTGGCCAGCTGCTGGTCGAAGGTGGCGTCGCTGGGCAGGGGGGCCAGGACGTCGGCGACCGTGCCCACCAGGAAGGTCGAGAAGGCGGCCGCGATGAGCCACACGGACAGCGCCGCCAGGGCCGAGCCGGCGGCCCGGCGCAGGACCACCGAGCAGAGCGTGGCCAGGGCCAGCCAGAAGCCGATGTAGACGATGGCCACGAGATACCAGACCAGCAGGCGCAGGATGTCCTCCGGCTGAGGCACGACCCCGAGCTGGAAGATGCCGACGCCGGCCACGACGACGACGATCGCCGCCAGGATCAGCCCGATCGCCGCCAGCGCGCCGGCGAACTTGCCGTTGACGACGTCGTCGCGCCAGATGGGTCCCGAGAGGAGGCGCGGCAGCGTCCGCTCCGTGCGCTCGTTGTTGACGGCGTCGAAGCCGAAGGCGATGCCGAGCAGCGGCCCGAGGAAGGCGATCCAGTCCACGAACGCGGGCAGGTTGTTGGAGCTGATCGTGAACAGCTTGAGGAAGATGGCGGGTGACCCGGTCGCGTCTGGCGCCACGCTCCGGATGCCGCCGCTGGCCGCGGCCACCGAGGCCACGGCGGCCAGGCCGAGGCCCAGCGTCAGGAGCAGGAAGCGGACGCTGTTGATGTGGTCCGCGAACTCCTTGGCGGCGATGATCCGCCAGCCACCCCCGGTCGGGATGGGCGGCACGGCCACCGGCGTGACGTGCGCGCCGGACGCGGGGTCGCCCGGCCCGGGGACCGGCCCGGCCGCGACGGCCTCAGGCGGCGGCGTCATGGCTGGCCTCCGGCTCGGCCTGCTGGAAGTAGCGCTGGTAGAGGGCGTCGAGTTCGATGCCGACGCGGTCGACCTGGAAGACCGGCAGTCCCTGGGCGACGAGGGTGGCCACCAGCTCGCGCCGCCGGTCGCCCTCGGCGGCGACGGTCCAGACCCGCGGGTCGAGCCGGCTCTGGTCGCGGACGGTCAGCCCCGGGATGGCCGCCAGAGCCGCCCGGGTCTGCTCGGGATCGCCCTCGACGCCGACCTCCATGAGCACCTCCTGGGAAGGCATCCGGGCGGCCAGCTCGGGGACGGTGCCCTGCTCGACCATCCGGCCGCGCACGAAGATGCCAACCCGGTCGCAGACCCGCTCGACCTGGGGCAGCAGGTGGCTCGAGAGCAGCACGGCGACGCCGCTGTCCACGGCCAGGCCGCGGATGACGGCCAGCAGCTCGAGCACGCCGACGGGGTCGATGGCCGCGGTCGGCTCATCGAGGATGACGATGCGCGGATCCTTGATGAGCACGTCCGCGAGGCCGAGCCGCTGGCGCATGCCCCGCGAGTACGTTTCGACCGCCTGGTCGCCCGCCTCGCTCAGCCCGACCCTGGCCAGTAGCTCGTCGATGCGCGCCTCCGCGGCCCGCTCGTCGAGCCGGTTGAGACGGCCGGTGAAGCGCAGGTTCTGGCGCCCGCTGAGGTTGCCGTAGAAGCCGACCTCGTCGGGCAGGTAGCCGACCTGGCGCTTGACCTCCAGGGGATGGCGGGCGGGATCGAGGCCGAGCACCTCCGCCGTGCCCTCGGTCCGCTCGGTGAGCCCGAGAAGCATCAGGATCGTCGTCGTCTTGCCCGCGCCGTTGGGCCCGAGCAGCCCGAAGACCTCGCCGAAGCCGACCTCGAGGTCGAGGCCGTCGACGGCCGTGAAGTCGCCGTAGCGCTTGGTCAGGCCTGCCGTGCGGATGGCGGTGTCCATGGTCCCGACCCTGCCGAGCCGGTCAGCGCCGGCCGTAGCGCCGGAAGACGAAGAAGAGCCCGATGAAGACGAGCCCGATCGCCGCCAGCCCGACGATGCCCCAGATGATCGACGTCTGGACCGTCGTGCGGATGTCGACGCTGCCGCTGGCCTGGTCGTTCTTGGCCGTGAAGGTGATCGCGTAGTCACCGGCGATGGCGTTGTCGGCGGGGGTGATGCTGGCGGTCACCGTGGCCGTGTCGCCGGCGGCGATGGTCGGCACCGTGGCCGGATCGAAGGTCACCGTCCAGCCCTGGGGCGGCGTTGCGCTGAGGGTGACCCCGTCGAGAGGGGCGCTGCCGGTGTTGTTGATGGTGAGGGTCATCGGCGTCGCGCTGCCGGTGCTGACCTGGGCGTTGAGACGGCCGTCCGGCGTGGTCAGGTTCATCGTGTAGTTGCCGGTGATCTGGACCTGCAGGTCAGCCGAGGCGACGGTGGGGCCGCCCGTCGCCTGGACGCTGAACTGGTAGGTGTCGGCGGCGGCATCGGTCGGCGGCGTGACCGTGACCGCGATCTGCGTCGAGGCGCCGGCGTCGACGGCGATGGTCGCCGCCTGCGAGGACGAGGTCGGTTGCGCGACGACCGTCCAGCCGGGCGGACCCGACGTCGAGAGGGTGAAGGTGGCCTGCTGGCTGGAGTCGTTCTCGAGGGTCAGCGAGAAGGGGTAGGTCGCGCTGGCCGGCCCCTTGAGGTTGGGGAACTGGGCGGTCAGCAGGACGCCGCCGCCGGTCGTCGTCGGCACCCGGACTTCGAGCGGAAGGGTGGCCACGTCCCCGGCGTCGTCCGCGGCCCGGACGACGATCTTGTACGTGCCCGGGGTGGCCGTTGTCGGGACCTTGACCTCGAGGTCGAGCGAGGGGGCCGTCGTGGTGGCGTAGACGGCGTCGACGATCGAGCCCCCGCCGCGCAGCGTCGTCGTCCAGCCGTCGGGCGCCGTTGGCACGCTCAGGTGGACGGTCGTCGCGGTGCTGGACTTGAGGGTCAGCGCGAAGGTGGCACTGCCGCCGGCGTCAGCGACGATGGCCGGGAACTGGGTCGTGAAGGTCAGCGTGGCGGCCCCTGCCGTGCCCGCAGCCGCGAGGGCGGACGAGAGCGCCAGGCCCGCAGCGAGGCCGGCGCGGAGCAGGACAGGCATGAGGCGGCGCATGGATCGGTTCTCCTCCTCGGTCACTTGGTCAGGTCCCCCGATTGTGACGTGCACGACGTTCTGCCGCCACCACGTTGTGGTAAAGGTTCCTGAACCTCCCGTGGCCGGTCACCCGGCCTCGGCAACGGCCGTCGCCGGTCGTGCCGCTCCGGCCTAGGGCGTGCCTTCGAGGGTCAGGACCGGCTCGGCCGCCGCGGTGCGGGTCAGCTCGTGGTCGGCCAGGCGGCGCCAGCGGGTCGCGAAGAGCCAGGCCAGCGCGTAGAGGGCAGCCACCAGGACCAGCAGCAGACGGTAGCCGGTCAACAGCGCGAGGTACTCGAGGGCCCCGCCGAACATGGCTCCCAGGAGATTGCTGGCGAAGGCCATGTCGGCCGTCCGCGTCTCCCGGAACGAATAGCTGAAGACGAGGTTGGCGAAGAAGACCGGCGCGAAGGCGACCAGGCCGGCGAGCAGGTAGCGCAGCCAGGGCGGGTCGAGCAGGAGCTGTTCGGGCGGCAGGGCGAAGGCGACGGCCAGGGCCAGGAACAACCCGGCGTAGAGCAAGGCCGGCCGCCGGATGCGCAGGCGGGCGTTGACGAGGATGGCCACCAGGACACTGGCCAGGATGGCGAAGAAGGCCAGGGCGTTGACGATCCAGGTGGTCCCGAAGAGGAGGCTGAAGCTGACCAGGCTGCGCGTCTCGAGGAGCAGGAAGGCGGTGCCGAGGACGAAGAAGTGGGGGCTGAAGCGGCGCAGCGAGGTGCCCGTCGCGCGGGCCCCCACACCGACCGCGACGACGGCCGCCAGGAGGATCAGGGCGAGGGCGAGCAGGTAGTAGGGGGCGATGAACGGTGTGCGCAGGTAGAGGAACGGCCAGTCGTCGGTAGCCGGCTTGGGCACCGGTTCCCCGGCGTTCGGCACGGGGTCGACGGCATCGCCCGGCGGTGGACCGCCGGCCAGGGCGGTCACGGCGGGACCGTCGGCCAGGGCCGCCGAGGTCGCGAAGTAGGTCCGCACCAGGGGCTGCGCCCCGAACACATCGTGCAGCTCGTTGGCCAGCTTCTCGATCAGCCAGTCCTGCCGGTAGAGGTTGTAGAGGACGAAGACGCCGTCCGGGGCGAGATGGTCGCGGACGGACGCGAAGGCCTCCTCGGTGAACAGGAACGACTCGAGACGGATGTTCGCGGCCGTGCTCACCAGGGTCAGCGAATCGGGCAGCGCGAAGATGACCAGGTCGTACTTCTTGTCGGTCGTGCGCAGGTACGCCCGCCCGTCGTTGACGATCGCCGTCACCCGGGGATCCTGGTAGGGGTGGTCGGGGTGCTGGTCGATGCCGATCTGCTGGATGGCCGGGTCGATCTCGACGGCGTCGACGTGGCCGACACCCTTGGACAAGGCCACGGCCACGTCCGAGCCGCTCCCGGCGCCGACGATGAGGACGTCCCCGAAGGTCTTGTCCGGGAACCACTTGTAGACCTGGTCGTACCAGGGATCCTTCGGTTTGGAGACCGGGTGGAGCGCCTGGTGGGGGATGCCGTTGACGTTGATGGTCAGGTTGCCGTCCGAGACGTAGTAGGTGGAGATGCGGTAGTAGGGCGACCAGATGTCGCCCGACGCCGTGGCCCCGAGGGCCAGCTCGATGACGGCGATCATGGCCAGGGCGCCGACGACCGACGAGATGCGCACACCGGAGCCGAGGGCGAGGAGGCCCAGCAGGCCGGCCACGACGGCGAACCAGACCACCGGGCTGGTACCGGAGGCGGAGAGGGCGGTGAAGCCGGCGATGCCGGCCATCGAGCCCATGATGTCGATGGCGTAGGCCTGCAGCGGCGGGCGGCTCCGGAGCAGGGGACCGAGGGGCAGCGCGAGGGCCGCCATGACCGCCGCGACGAGGCCGACGATCATCGGCAGGATCAGGAAGTTCACGTCGGCGGCGCCGCTCTCCGCCAGCCCGAAGAACAGCTCGTCGCTGGACTTGATCTGGACGTTGAGCTGCTTCTCGTAGACGAGCCAGACGATGGCCAGGAGCAGGATGGCGAACGGCGCGACGGGCAGGCGCCGGCCCGAGCGGCCCAGGAGGATGCCCAGGCCGATGCCCAGGAAGCTGGCCATCAGCACGAAGTTGCTGAAGAAGCCCACGTAGCGGACGTTGGCCGGCACCCAGCGGATGAGCAGCAGCTCGACGAAGAGGAGCGTGCCGCTGGTCAGGAAGAGGCGGACGCGTGAGTCGGCCAGGGCGGGCACCGTGAAGCCCGCCCCGAGCAGCGTGGCCGCGAGCCCGCCCGGTCGGGCGTTCGCGGCGCTCACCAGGCGCTCGCCGTCGCGGTCTCCGTCAGCCCCACCGACTCCAGCCAGCGCTCGGCGTCGATGGCCGCCCGGCACCCGTCGCCGGCAGCGCTGATGGCCTGTCGGTAGCGGTGGTCGTGGACGTCGCCGGCGACGAAGACGCCCTCGACCTTCGTGCCCGTCTCGTCGTGGATGACGAGGTAGCCCTTCGAGTCGATCTCGAGCCAGTCACGGAAGACGTCTGTGTTGGGCTTGTAGCCGATGGCCACGAAGAGGCCGTCCATCGGCTCCTCGTGCTGGTCGCCGGTGCGCGTGTCGCGCAGGCGCAGGCCGGTCACCACCTCGTCGCCGAGGACCTCGGCGATCTCGCTGTTCCAGCGCACGTCGATCTTGGGATCGCCCAGGGCCCGGTCCTGCATGATCTTGCTGCCCCGGAACTCATCGCGCCGGTGGACCAGCGTGACCTGGCTCGCGAAGCGGGTCAGGAAGGTGGCCTCCTCGAGGGCCGTGTCGCCGCCCCCGACGACGGCCACGTGCTTGCCCCGGAAGAAGAAGCCGTCGCACGTGGCGCAGGCGCTGACGCCCCGTCCGCGCAGGCGGGTCTCGCTGTCCAGGCCGATCCAGAGGGCCGAGGCGCCGGTGGCCACGATGACCGCCTGGGCCCGGTGCTCGACGCCGGCCGCCCAGAGCCGGAAGGGCCGCCGCGACAAGTCGACCCGCTCGAGGTCGGCGTCGACGAAGCGCGTCCCGAAGCGCGCCGCCTGGCGCCGGAAGAGGTCCATCAACTCCGGCCCCTGGATGCCCTCGGGGAAGCCCGGGTAGTTCTCCACGTCGCTGGTGATCATCAGCTGGCCGCCGGGCACGTAGCCGGCGATGACGAGCGGCTCGAGATTGGCCCGGGCGGCATAGATGGCCGCCGTCAGGCCGGCCGGGCCGGAGCCGACGATGACGACCTTGGACTCGCTGCCACCGTCCGCGCCGGGGGCCGGCGCCGGGCTTGCCGGCATCGCGTCGGCGGGGGCCTGGGCCCCGTCATCGATCATCTGGATACCGCCGAAACCCGGGAACTTGCTCGCCATCCGTCCATCCTAGCATGCAGGTCTGATACTCCCTGGGAGTATCCAGGCTGCTCCGCGGCGGGAGCTTCGCCACGCCGCGTCGAGGGCATACTGTATCCGGGGCGCTCGCCTCAGGTCGGTCGCGGAGGCCACGATGAAGTTCGGTTGGCTGTGCAGCCACGAGTCGTACCAGCCGGAGCTGCTCGTCGAACAGGCGATCGCGGCCGAGGAGGCCGGCTTTGACGCCGTCTTCGCCTCCGACCACTTCCATCCCTGGGTCGACGACGATTCGGCGGCGGGTTTCGTCTGGAGCTGGTTTGGCGCGGTGGCAGCCCTGACCCGCCACGTAGAGCTCGTGACCAGCGTCACCACACCGCTCTATCACTACCATCCTGCGCTTGTCGCCCAGGCTGCCGCGACCGTCGACCGGCTGTCGAACGGCCGCATGCGCCTCGGTGTCGGGACGGGCGAGAACATCAACGAGGGCCCCATGGGCCTGCCCTTCCCCGGCTACAAGGAACGTTCGGCGCGCATGAGCGAGGCGATCCAGATCATGCGCCGGCTGTTCGCCGGGGAGAAGGTGACCTTCGAGGGCGAGTACTACCGGACCGATCGCGCGAAGCTCTATTCGCCGCCCCTTGGTCCCGTGCCCATCTGGCTTGCGGCCGGCGGCGAGAAGTCGGCCGAGATGGCCGGGCGTGAGGCTGACGGCCTGATCGTGAGCGTCAAGGTCCCGGCCGAAGCCGAGTCGGCCATCATCGGCCCGTTCCGTCGGGCCGCTGGCGTGCCCAAGACCATCGTGGCCACTCGCTGGGTCATCTACGCCCGCGACGATGAGTCAGCCTGGGGGGCCATCGGCTCGATGCGCGGCCTGCGCGCCCCGGGCCGGCTGGAGGCAGTCGACCCGATGGACCTGCGTATCCGGGCCGACGAGATGCCCCGCGCGGAGATCCTGGACAAGTACGCGCGGGCCACCAACGTCGACGAGCTGGTCGAGACCTACCGGCCGCTGGTCGAGGAGGTCGGCGCGGACTACGTCTCGATCCAGGTCGCATGCCCGGATCCGCTGGCCACGATCCGCCTGATCGGGGCCGAGGTCCTGCCCCGCCTGCGCCGCCTGACCCCGGCCTC
The DNA here is from genome assembly GCA_044449605.1 of Candidatus Limnocylindrales bacterium. Classification (GTDB taxonomy): domain Bacteria; phylum Chloroflexota; class Limnocylindria; order Limnocylindrales; family CSP1-4; genus CSP1-4. The sequence goes on from JBIOIE010000013.1 coordinate 14,965, forward strand.
GGCCGCCTAGACGGCCGACCCGCCCGGCTCAGGCCGGGGCGGCCATCTCCTCGGCGGCCGCCTGGACCGCGGCGACGATGGCCGAGTAGCCGGTGCAACGGCAGAGGTTGCCCGCCAGGCCCGCCCGGATCTCCGCGTCGGAGGGCCGGGGGATGCGGGCCAGCAAGGCGGTCGCGGAGATGAGCATGCCCGGCGTGCAGAACCCGCACTGGACGCCGCCCTGCTCGAGGAAGGCGCGCTGCAGCGGGCTCAGCTGGCCGTCGGCGGCGAGGCCCTCGACGGTCGTGATGCGCGCGCCCTCGGCCTGCAGGGCCAGGTACGAACACGAGTTGAGGGGCGACCCGTCGACGAGGACCATGCACGCGCCGCACTCGGAGTCGTCACAGCCTTCCTTGCTGCCGGTCAGCCCCAGGTCATCGCGCAGGACCGAGAGGAGCGATCGGGAGGGCTCGATCTCGACGGGGTAGGCCCGGCCGTTGACCTCGAGCGTCGCGGGGTACTTCATCGAAGGCCTCAGGCCGCCCCGACCAGCGTGGCGCTGGCGGGGATGGCGATGGTCTCGCCGCGGGCTCGGGCCACCGCCGCGAGGATGACGCGGCGGGTGATGACGGCGGCCATGGCCTTGCGGTAGTCGGCCGGGGCGCGCACGTCGCCGATCGGCCGCGACGCGTCCGCGGCCGCGGCAGCGGCCGCCTCCGCCGCCTCTCGTCCGCCGTCGCTGCCGATCAGCGCGCGTTCCGCCTCGGGCACGCGATGGATCGTCGGGGCCAGCGCGCTGATGGCGATGCGGGCGTCGCTGATGCGGCCGGCGGACAGCGTCACGACCGCCGTGGCACCGACCACGGCGATCTCCATCTGGCGCCGGTACTCGAGGCGGGCATAGCAGCTCCCGCTGCCCACGGCCGGTGCCGGCACCTCGATCTGGGTCAGCAGCTCGTCCAGGCGGGCGCTGGTGCGGCCGGGAGCGGTGGCCAGCTCTTCGAGCGGGATGCGCCGGCTGCCATTCGCCGACACGAGGGTGACGGTGGCCCCGAAGCAGATCAGCGGGCCGGTCGTCTCGGCGGCCGGTGACGCGTTCATGAGGTTGCCGCCGACCGTCCCGGTGTGGCGCGTCGCGGCGGAGCCGACGATCAGCGAGGCGTCGGCGAGGGCCGTGAAGCGGGCCTGGATCTCGGGCCGCGCGGCGATCTGCTCGTGGCTGACCAGCGCCCCGAGGACCAGGCCGCCGTCGGCGCCGATCTCAAGCTGGCGCAGGGCCTCGATGCCCTGGATGGCGATGAGCGCCGCGGGCAGCGTCCACTTGCCCTGCCGGGCGCCGACGACGAGGTCGGTCCCGCCGGCCACGATGCGCCCACCGGCCGCGAGCGCGGCCACGGCCTCCGCGATGCTCAGCGGCGCGACGAAGGTGCCGCCGTCCACGACCGCGCCCGCCGGAGCGCTCATCGGGCGGCGCCCTCGCGGATCGCCGTCCAGACCCGGTCGGGCGACGCAGGCAGCTGGCGCACGCGCACGCCGGTGGCCCGGGCGATGGCGTTGGCGATCGCGCCCGGCGTCGGGACGTTGGGCGGCTCGCCGAGCCCCTTCGAGCCCTTGGGGCCGGCGTTCGAAACGGCCACGTCGGTGAAGATCACC
>JBIOIE010000014.1:0-16542 GCA_044449605.1 Candidatus Limnocylindrales bacterium
CGAGCGGGATGTGGGCAGCGACGGGGATCGGGCTGGGGCTGGGGCTGCTTTCCGCGATCGGCGACGGGCTCGCCGGCTCCGACCCGGCAGGCGTCGCGGTCGCAGCGGGACCAGCCGGGTTGCCGCGCACCCAGAGGACGGCGGCCAGGACCAGGGCTGCGCCGATCAGGACGCCCGCGGCGATGCGGCCACCGCGGTCGGGCTTCGTGGGCTGCGGACCGTCGACCGACCAGGCCATGAACCGGCCGCCGCCGATGTCCCCCTCAGGCACGCGAGGCCGTCGGGGGCCGCCGTTCGACGGGCAGGTCGTCGTAACCGCGCCAGCGGTAGATGAACGTGGAGACGGCCCAGCTGGACACGAAGATGACGATGATACCCAAGCCCACAAAACCGAAGTCGAGCGAGCCGACCCAATCCCAGACGCCGCCCCGCAGGTCGAACTGCTGGGCCACCACGCTGAGTACCTCGATGCCGCCGATGAGGAAGGCGATGAGGACCGAGACGAGCGTGATGTTGAGGTTGTAGTAGAGCTTGCGGATCGGCTTCATGTAGGCCCAGCCGTAGGCCCCCAGCATGAGCACGCCGTCGGTCGTATCGACCAGCGACATGCCGGCCGCGAAGAGGGCGGGCAGGATGAGGATGTAGGCGACCGGGATGTGGCTGGCGCCCGAGGTCGCGGCCAGGCCGAGCAGGGCGACCTCGCTGGCGGTGTCGAAGCCGAGCCCGAAGAGGACGCCCAGCGGGTACATGTGCCAGCTCGTGCGGATGACCCGCAGGAGCGGCTTGAACAACCGGGCGAGCAGTCCCCGGTCGGCCAGGTAGGCCTCGAGCCCGGCGTCGTCGTAGGCGCCGCCGCGAGCGACCTGCCGGAACATCCGGTAGATGTCGATGAGCACGACGAGGTTGATGAGGCCGATGATCAGCAGGAAGACGGCCGACACGCCGGTGCCGACCAGGCCGCCGATGTGCTGGAGGGCCGGGACGTCGCTGATAAGGCCGGCGGAGATGGCGATGAGGACCGACAGGGCGACCACGATCGTCGAGTGGCCGAGCGAGAAGAAGAGGCCCACGCCGACCGGCCGCTGGCCGTCCTGCATGAGCTTGCGGGTGGTGTTGTCGATGGCCGCGATGTGGTCGGCGTCGACGGCATGGCGGAGCCCGAAGGTGTAGGCCAGGAAGGCGGTCGGCAGGAGCAGCGGGTACTGCACCGACGCGGCCAGGGCGATCGCCCAGGCCGCCACGTTGAAGACGAGCAGGAAGCCGTAGACACGGACGATGCGGTCGCGCACGTCGCTCGAGGCGGTGAGCAGGCGCCTGGTGGTGGCCAGCATCATGGACTCCCTACCCTCGGATCGGCTCGGACATGCTAGGGCCTCCGAGCCCTTGTTGCACGTCGTGTCAATAGAGCGTCGCTGCAACAATCTACGCGGCGGGAGGTCCGCCGGATGTACGATTCCCGCCGTGAGCGAGGCGGATGTGATGACCCTGGCCGGGACGCGCGAGCGGCTCCACTCCCGCGGGCTGCGCTGGACGCCCCAACGCCGGGCGATCCTCGAGGTCCTGGCCGCCACCGACGGCCACATCACCGGCGCCGAGCTGGTCGAGCGCTGCCGCCGGCGCGACCCGGAGACGACGACCTCGACCGTCTATCGGACGCTCAACGTCCTCGAGGAGCTGGGCCTCGTGCGCCACTCCCACGGGCATGACGGGCGCGAGGAGTTCCACGTGCTGCCCGGGACCGAGCACGGCCACCTCGTGTGCGAGGCCTGCGGCGCCACCTCGGAGCTGGGCTCGGAGGCCGTGCGGCGACTGCTCGATGCCCTCGAGGAGCAGAGCGGCTACCGGATCGACCTCAACCACGTCGCCGTCGCCGGCCTGTGCTCGGCCTGCCGATGAAGCCGGCGGCCCCTCCGCCGGGTGATCTGCGAGGCGGCCGCCGGGACCGGGCGTGATGCTGCCTGCCCGAACACTACCGAGCCTGGCTGCCGCGATCGCGGCCGGGGACGCCCGGCGCGGCGAGGTCGCGGCGACGACGGCGGATCGAAAGGCCAGGCTGCCCCTGCGCTACTGGCGACAGCAGGCGCACTACACGACGCCCGCCCCCGACGAGGCCAAGGCCCGCAAGGCGGTGGAGGGCGGGACGGCCCCGGTGGCCAGGATCCTCGAGCGCTTCGGGGTCGCGCCGGCCGCCCTGGCCGAGCGTCTCGGCATCGACGAGCGCTGCGTCGGCGACCTCCTCGCGACGCCGGCCCGGGCGCCCCTGGTCGTCCTCGACGGTGAGGATGCCCAGGTGCAGCGCCCGGCCCTGACCGTAACGAGCCTCCGAACTGCAGCGGCGGTCCTGCGCGAAGCCGACTGGTCCGGTCCAGGGCCGGCCACGCTGCGCTTCTTCCGGCCGCCGGGCTTCGACGCCGAGACGACCGTCCGCGATCTCTACACCCTCCTCTGGTCGCTGGCCGAGGGTACCCCGAGCGGGCCGGCCGGCAGGATGGCCTACCCGCTCGACGGGATCATCGTGCCCAAGCTTCAGCACCCCGAGGAGATGGATCTCGTGGACGGGCTGCTGGAAGCCGCCGAGATCGCCCTCGGCCTCGCCGTCGGCTCCATCCGGATCGGCCTCCTCGTCGAGTCCGGCTGGTGCGCCGCGCAGTTGCCGGAGATCGCGCGCCGAGCGGCGCCCCGGCTCGCCTCGCTCATCTTCGGGAGCGTCGACTACTCGGCCGACGTGGGCCTGCCCGAGATCGCCCGCGAGCATCCGCTGGCTGACTGGGTGCGGGCCGAGATCGTCGGCGTCGCCGGGGCGGTCGGCGTCCCCGCCATCGACGGCATGACCCTCGAGTTCCCGGTCCTTGACCCGGCTCTCGACGGACCAGCGAACCGCGAGCGCTTCCTGGACCGGATGGCCCTGATCCATCGCGACGCGCTGCGCGCCCGCGCAGCCGGCATGGCGGGCAAGTGGGTCGGCCACCCTGCCCAGCTCTTCGCGGTCCTCCTCGCCTTCGAGGCGGGGCTCGAGCCATCCGCCCTGGAGGCCGAGGCGGCCAAGCTGGAGACCTACCGGCGCGCGGCGCAGGACGAAGCCCGGGGGGTCACGGTCATCGACGGGGTCATGAGCGACCGGGCCACCGATCGCCACGCCCGGGTCGTCCTGCGGCAGGCCACCGCGCTGGGGCGCTTCGATCCCGAGCGCGCACTGGCGCTGGGGGTCATCGACAGCGACGAGATCGACGACGCGCGCCGGGCCGCGGACACAGCGGGAACGAGGTGAGGTGATGGCGACGGCCGGTTGGGAAGGACGCTTCCTCGAGGACTTCACCGTCGGCGACGTCTACCGCCACGCCCACGGGCGGACCATCAGCGAAACGGACAACACCTGGTTCACCCTGCTCACCAACAACACCAACGACCTCCACTTCAACGCCGACTACGCCGCCCGCACCGAGTTCGGGCGGCCGCTCGTCAACAGCGCCCTGACGCTGGCGATCGTGACCGGGCTGTCGGTGCCCGACGTCAGCCAGAACGCGGTCGCCAACCTGGGCTGGGATGCCGTCCGGCTGCCGGCGCCGGTCTTCGCGGGCGACACGATCTACGCCGAGTCGGAGGTCCTCGAGGTCCGGCCATCGCGATCGAGGCCAGGCCAGGGCGTCGTCCGGGTGCGCACGCGCGGCTTCAACCAGCGGAACGAGACGGTCCTCGAGTTCGAGCGCACGATCCTCGTCTACGGGCGGGCGGCCCGACCGATGCCCTGAGTCCCGCCCCTCAGGAGTCGGCCGCTGCGGTCCCCTCGGCCAGTTCGGCGATCACGGCCGCGGTGTCGTCGCCCAACCCGGGCAGAGGGTCCGCCCGCAGCGGCAGGCCAGCGATGCCGAAGGGCGGCACCAGGGCGCGGATCGGACCGCCGGGCGAGGCGAATTCGAACCAACGCCCCCGAGCGGCGAGCTGCTCGTGGGCGACCAGCCCGTCGACGTCGTTGAGCGCTCCGAAGGGGATGTCGGCGGCCTCCAGCCGGGCCACGACGACCGAACGCGGCTGTCCCCTGAGCCGAGCCTCGATGAGCCCCTCCAGTTCGGTCCTGTGGCGGACCCGGGCCGCATTCGTGGCGAAGCGCGGATCGGTCACCAGGTCGGGACGAGCCAGGACCTCCACGCAGAAGCGACGCCACTGCCGGTCGTTCTGGACGGCGAGGTTGACCGACCCATCGGCGACGCGGAAGGGACCGTAGGGCACGATCGAGCCGTGGCGGAGGCCCGAGCGGGCCGGCGGCGCACCCTGGTACATCGCGAAGTAGGCGGGCACGGTCATCCACTCGGCGAGGCAGTCGAGCATCGAGATGTCGATCGAGGCGCCGATGCCCGTCGCGTCGCGGTCGCGCAGGGCCGCCAGGATGGCCGATAGCGCATACATGCCCGCGGCGATGTCGGCGATCGAGATGCCCACCTTGGCCGCTTCCTCGGGGGTGCCGGTCGTGGCGGTCAGGCCGCTCTCGCCCTGGAGGAGGAGGTCGAAGCCCTTGCGCTCGCGGAAGGGTCCATCGGCGCCATAGCCGCTGATGGCGCAGCCGACCAGCGCCGGCCAGCGCGCCCCGATCGTCGCGGGATCGAGGCCCAGGCGGTCGACCGATCCCGGGCCGAGGTTGTGGACGAACACGTCGGCGCGGTCGAGGAGCCGCTCGAGCACCTCGCGATCGGGACCGGAGCGGAGGTCGAGGACCACGCTCCGCTTGCCCCGGTTGAGCCAGGCGAAGTAGGCCGACTGGCCGCGCACGGCCGAGTCGTACGAGCGCGCGAAGTCGCCGCCGTCGGGGCGCTCGATCTTGACGACCTCCGCCCCCAGGTCGGCCAGGTGGCGCGTGCACAGCGGCCCGGCGACCGCCTGTTCGAGGGCCACGACCCGGATGTCGCGGAGCGGCAGAGAGCGCGCCGATGGGGCGTGGGAAGGGGCCGGTCCCGGCTCGGGGGCCACGACTCAGTACGACTTGGGCAGGCCGAGCACGTTGTGCCCAAGGAAGGCCAGGACGAGGTTCTGACTGACCGGCGCGACCCGGTAGAGGCGGGTCTCCCGGAACTTCCGTTCGACGTCGTACTCACGGGCGAACCCGAAGCCCCCGAACGTGTCGAGGCACACGTTGGCGGCCTCCCAGCTCGCCTCCGCGGCGAGGTACTTGGCCATGTTCGCCTCGGGGCCGCAGGGCGATCCGGCGTCGAAGAGCGCAGCGGCCTTCCAGCGCATCAGGTCCGCGGCCTCGACCATGGCATAGGCGCGCGCGAGGGGGAACTGGACGCCCTGGTTCTGGCCGATCGGCCGGCCGAAGACGACCCGCTCCCGGGCGTAGGCGACGGCGTGGTCGCCGAACCAGCGGCCGTCGCCGATGCACTCGGCGGCGATGAGGATCCGCTCGGCGTTCCAGCCGTCGAGGATGTAGCGGAAGCCCATCCCCTCCTCGCCGATGCGGTCTTCGGCAGGCACGTCGAGGCCGCTGATGAAGAGTTCGCTGGTGGCGTGGTTGATCATCGTCTCGATCGGCCGGATCTCGATCTGGCCGGCGGCCACGGCCCGGCGCAGGTCGACCACGAAGAGCGACAGGCCGCGCGTCTTGTCGGCCAGCTCGTCGTAGGGCGTCGTCCGGGCAAGCAACAGCAGCAAGTCGGAGTAGGCGGCCCGCGACGTCCAGATCTTCTGGCCGTCGATGACGTACCGATCGCCGTCGCGCCGGGCCAGCGTCTGGATCCGGGTCGTTTCGGAGCCGGCGCCGGGCTCGGTCACGCCGAAGGCCTGAAGGCGCAACTCCCCGGCCGCGATGCGGGCCAGGTAGCGGCGCTTCTGGTCCTCGCTGCCGTGGCGCGCCAGCGCGGCGGTGATGTACATCTGGGCGTGGCAGGCGCTCGAGTTGGCCCCGCTGTGATTGATCTCCTCGAGCACGATGCTCGCCTCGGCCAGGCCCAGTCCGGCACCGCCGTACGCCTCGGGGATGAGCAGAGCCAGCCAACCCGCGTTCGCGAGCGCGGTCACGAACGCCTCGGGATACTCGTCGGCGGCATCGAGGCGGCGCCAGTAGCTGTCGGGGTACTCGGCGCAGATGGCCCGGACGGCGGCGCGGATCAGAGCATGGTCGGGCGCCGTCGGGACGCCGGCCCGAACGCCTGACACATCCATTCCGCCATGCTAGCATCGGTGCAATAACGGCAGGCTCGATGTCGGAGCGCGCGACGGTCCATGGAGTCCGGACTCGCGAGGCCCAGCCCCGCTCAGACCGCCGGCCCCGAGCCATCGACCGCGCCCCCCTGGCCGGAGGCCGAGTTGGCCGCCTTCGTGGCGGGCCTGCGCGCCGGCGACCTTCCGCCGGACGTCGCCGGGCGGGTCAAGCTGCTCATCCTGGACGCCTTCGCGAGCGCGATGGCAGGCCGGGCGATGGCCGACCGGGTGACGGTCGAGGCAGTCGCCCAGCGCCTCGCCGGCGCCGGCGACTCGACGGTCATCGGCGGTCAGGGCCGCTCGCTGGTCGGGGCGACCTTCGTCAACGCCTACCAGACGACGGCCGCGACCGTCTGCGACGTGCACCGGCCGACGCTCTGCCATGTCACGCCCGAGGTCGTCGCCCCGGCCCTGGCCGTGGCCGAGTCGCGGGCCACCGACGGCGCCACGGTCCTGGCGGCCGTGGCGGCAGGGCTGGAGACGACCGTGCGCGTCGGCCTGGCCCTCGATTACCCCCGCTTCCGCGCTCGGGGCTGGCACTCCCCCGGCGTGACCGGGCCCTTCGGCGGGGCGGTCGCCGTGGCCCGGCTTCTCGGGCTCGACGCACTCGGCGTTCGCCATGCCCTCGGCCACGCGGGGAGCCAGGCCGCCGGGACGTTCGCAGCGCTCGGGACATCGGCGGTCAAGATGCACCAGGCTCGGGGCGCGGTCTCGGGACTCCTGGCCGGCCTGCTGGCGGCCGAAGGCTTCGACGCGGCCCCCAGGATCCTGACGGCCGCGGACGGCGGCCTGCTCACGACCTACGCGGACGGCGGCGAGCCGGCAGCGCTCCTGGACGGCCTGGGCCGGACGTGGCGCCTCGAGGACATCTCGCTCCGCCGCTGGCCCGCAGCCAGCTCTCTCCAGGCGCTCGTGGGCGGCCTGCTGGAGTTGCTCAAGGACGCCGATCCAGGCGCGGACGACGTGGCCGGATTGCGCGTCGGCGTCACCGAGACCGCCTTCCAGATGCATGCCCGAGCGGGCTGGGAGGACCAGCTCGCGGCCCTCCAATCCATCCGCTACGTCGCCGCCGTCGTGCTGCGGGACCGCCGCTGCTGGCTCGAGCAGTACGCGCCCGAACACCTCCGCGATGCAGCCCTCGACGCCTTCGCGCGCGAGCACGTGCAGGTCTCGATCGATCCGACGCTGCCGCCCGGCGGGGCCACGGTCTCCCTGCTGCGCAGGGACGGGGCCGTGGAGGCGATCCGCGTCGAGGTGCCCAAGGGCGATCCGCGCCAGCCCCTGACAGTCGCCGAGGTCGAGGCGAAGTTCCTCGACGCGACAGCCGGTACCGGGCTCGCCGACCGCGCCCGGTCGATCATGACGATGGTCGGCGACCTCGAAGACCTGGAGTCCGTCGGTCATCTGGCGCGTGCCCTGCGGGGATCCACCGGGACGCCGCAGCGGCGGGCGCGACGGGCATGACCGACGCGCTGACACTGCGGCGTCCGGGCGCGGGCACCGACGGGCCGGCGGCCGTGGTATCGGTCGTCGCTTTCTCCATCGCCCTGGGGATCGGCACGGTCGCACTGCCGCTCCTGGCCCTCGCGTCGGGCTACAGCCCGGCGACCATCGGGCTCCTGGCGGCCTCCTCGGCCATCACCCAGCTGCTCGCCCGGCTCCAGCTGCCGTGGCTGCTCGACCGGATGCCGGACCGGGTCCTCATCGCCGCCGCCGGCGTGCTCCTCGGGGCCTCCTACCTCGCCCTGCTGCTGTCGGCGAGCCTGCCCAGCTTCATCGTCTCCCAGCTCCTCCAGGGCTCCGCCCGGGCGTTGTTCTGGACGGCGACCCAGACCCACGCGGTGCGGGGCGCCAGCGGCACCGTGCGCACCCTCGCCAAGGTCATGGGCCTCAGCGGCGTGGGCAGCATGATCGGACCCGTCCTCGCCGGCGTCCTCGCCGGGATCTCCTTCGCAGCCGCCCTCGGGGCCGGCCTGGCGACAGCGGTCCTGACCACGGTGGCGTGCCTGGGGCTGGACCGGCTGCCGCCCTACGCCCGGCGGGCCGAACCGACGGGGACCCAGCTCTGGCGACGCAGCGGGGTCGATCTGGCCTGCTGGTCCAACTTTGCGGGCGGCGGCTGGCGGGCCATCCTGGGCTCGTACGTGCCGGTGATCCTGACGGCGGCCGGGCTGGCGCCGGGCATCGTCGGCTCGCTGGTCGCGCTGGCCGACGCCGCCGGCATCGCCATCCTCGTCGTCCTCGTGCGCCTGCCCAGCCAGCGCATCCACCCGGCCTTGGAACTCGGGGTCGTGGCCGCTTGCCTCGCCCTGGCGGCCCTGCCGGCCGCCGCGTCGGCACCGGTCGCGGTGGGGATCCTGCTGGCGCTCGGCGGCGCCGGTGCCGGGACGATCGTCACCCTGGGGCCGGCCGTGGCTTCGGAGTCGGTCCGGGCAAGCGAACAGGGCGCGGCCATCGCCGCGGCGGGCACCTTCCGGGCGGCCGCGCTGCTCCTTGCGCCGGCTGCGGTGGCCGGTTCGCTGTCGGCGATCGGCCTGGGTCCGGCCATCGCCCTCGTCGCCCTGGCCATCGGGGCGCCGACGCTCGTCGTGCGGCGCCTGCCCCGCCGCCTCGGCCTCGGGACGCCATCGGCGACCTGACCATCCGGCCGGTCCGGGACCGCCCGCTCAGACCTCAGCGCGCGATGACCACGGTCGCGTCGGCGTGGGTGGCGACGTGCTCCGAAACGCTGCCCTTGAGGAGCCGGGCTACTGCGCCGAGGCTCCGGGAACCGACGATGATCGTGTCGTAGTCGCCTTCCTCGGCGACCCGCTCGATCATCGCCGCCGGATCGCCCCACGGCTCGAGCATCGTGGCCGCGATGCCCTGCTCCGCGAGGATCTTGACGGCCTCTTCGAGGACCACGGAATGGTCGGCCTGGTCCTGCCAGGCCTCGTCCGGGTCACGGCCCAGCCGGAACGGCACGACGCTCACGACGGTGATCGCGGCGTCATGGCCCCTGGCGATCTCCGCCGCCGTGTCGAGGGCGCGCCGGGCGGGTGGCTCCCCGTCGTAGGCCACGAGGATGCGTTTCATGTCTCGCTCCATTCGGCGCCACCCCGCGCGGGAGCGGGGGGGTGGTCGCGGGGTCGATCATCGCTCCCCCGATGCCCCTGGCGCGACGGTCCAAGGACCCCTACTGACCGGCCACTGTGACCCTCATGCCCGCCGGGACGCCCGCCGCGTGGAACGTGCCGTGGGCGGTCCTAATCGTCGCCCGACTTGAGCACGTAGTTGTCCCACTCGTCCATGAGCCGGCTGACCGTCCCGTAGCGCTCCAGGGCGCGGTCCTGGATGCGCAGCACGACGCCATTCAGCAAGGCATTGGCAACGGCCATCGCGGCCACCAGCGTGTTCTGGGGACCGATGCCCGAGACGAGCGTGGGCAGGACGACATCCACGAGTTGCCCCACCGGCGAGATCGGCGAGTCGGTCACGCCGACGACCCGGACGCCCCGGCTGTTTGCCCAGCGCACGGCCCGGAGCACGGTCGAGGCGTAGGGTGGGAAGGTGAAGGCGATCATCACGTCCTCGGCGCCGATGTCCACGAGGCGCCCGACGCTCTCTCCGTCGGCCCGCACGAGCAACGCCTGACCACGCGTCCGGTCGAGGGCCAGGCTCATGAAGTGGGCGACTCCGTAGGCGGTACCGTCGCCCGCGACGAGGACCCGCCGGGCAGCGCTGATGAGCGCGATGGCCTCCTCGAGGACGGCCGGTTCGAGGCCGACGATCGTGCGGCGGAGGTGATCGAGATCCTGCCTGAAGGATCGGGCATAGGCAGTGTCGCCCAGGTGGGCGAGCACCTGCTGCTCGTCGACCTCGGCGGTGGCCGAGCGCATCTGCGAGCGGACCAGGATCCGGACCCGCTCCTGGAGGTCCTGGTAGCCGGTCAGGCCGAGCCGGTAGGTGAAGCGCACGACGGTCGAGGGGCTCACGTTGAGCCGGCTGGCCATCTTGTCGACGGTCGCGAAGGCGACGAACTCGGGATCGTCGACGATCGCTTCGGCGATCCGCTTCTGGGACCTGGTCAACTCGTCGTACGCACGCCGGACGGCCTGGATGACGTCCGAGTCCTGGTCGACGCCCGGATCGGCTTTGTCCATCGGATCCTCCGTGTTCCTGCTTCGCTCGGAGCGCATCATGGCTGCGCCGGACCTTCCCCCGTCGGCGACCGCTGACCGGGACCGCGATCGGGACCCGACCAGCGCGGCGCCAGCGGTCGTCCCGGATCCAGGTGGAGCAGGTCGAGCAAGCGGCCGACCGTCTGGTCGACCACCTGGTCAAGGGTCTGGGGCCGGTTGTAGAAGGCCGGCATCGGTGGCGAGACGGTCGCCCCGATCTCGGTGGCCTGGACCATCAGGCGCAGGTGCCCAAGGTGGAGCGGCGACTCCCGGGGCACCAGGACGAGGGGCCGGCGCTCCTTGAGGGTCACGTCGGCGGCCCGTTCGAGGAGGTTGTCGCTCGTCGAGTTGGCGATGGCCGAGAGGGTGCCCATCGAGCAGGGCACCACGATCATCGCGTCGATGGGGAAGCTGCCGCTCGAGATCGAGGCCGCGATGTCGCCGATCCGATAGGTGACGTCGGCGAGCGCCTCGACGTCCCTGGGATCCCGCGTGGTCTCGAGGCTGATCGTCTGGCGGGCCGCCGCGGTCATGACCAGGTGCGTCTCCACGCCGGCCAGGGGCGCCAGCACCTCCAGCAGGCGGATGCCGTAGATCACCCCGCTGGCGCCGGAGATGCCCACGATGAGCCGGAACGACCGGCCTCCGGCGGCGCTCCCCGGATCGCTGCCGACGCTCACGAGAGGATCCACGACCAACGCTCGCGGGTCTGGCGCTTGATCTCCGGCGTGGGCCCGATGGCGGCCGGGAACTTGTCGCGCCATTCCCAGGGCCGCGTGGCATCGATGATGAGGCGGCTGTTGAAGCCCTTCTTGCCCGGCTCGATGGCCGGATCGAGGGGGCCGCTCCAGGCGCGCTTCAGGATGTCCATGTCCCGTTCGGGGTCGGCCCGGGTGCAGATCGCCCAGATGACCTCGTCGAGATCGGTGACGTCGATGTCGTCGTCGACGACGACGACGATGCGGCCCAGATAGGCGCCCTGGCGGCACTGGCTGGCGACATAGGCCGCCTGGCGCGAGTGGCCCGGGTAGCGCTGCTTGATGGCCACGATGTTGAAGAGGCGGCAGCCGCCCACGGCGTGGGTCCAGGCCGCGGTCACGTCGGGAACGCCTGCGGCGCGGATCTCGCGCCGCAGGTTCGCGCTGCGCAGGTACTGCTGGAAGCGGTGGGCCTCGTAGGGCGGCTTCTCGGGCGGGCAGCCCAGGATGATCGGGTCGTTGCGGTGGTAGACCGCCCTCACCTCGAATACGGGCTCCTCCCGGGCGTCCGAGGCGTAGTAGCCGGTCCACTCCCCGAAGGGGCCCTCCATGCGCATCTGGCCGGGCAGAAGGAAGCCCTCCAGGGCGATCTCGGCATCGGCCGGGATGGCCATCCCGGTGACCTCGCCCTTGATGCAGCGGATGGGCTGGCCGAGGACACCGCCGACCCACTCCAGCTCGCTCACGCCGTTGGGGATCTCGAGGGCGCTGGCGATGAACTGGAGCGGCGCGAGGCCGGCCAGGATCACGGCCGGCATCGGCTCGCCGGCGGCGAAGTACTTGTCGCGGTGGATGCGCCCGTGCTTGCCGGGCGAGATGTAGAGGCCCGTGTGGTTGCGGTCATGGAGCTGGCAGCGATACGTGCCCATGTTCACCCAGTCGGAATCCGGGTCGTGGGTGAGCACGCCGCAGCCGGTCCCGATGTAGGGTCCGCCATCCTCGGGGTGCCACAGCGGAGTGGGCAGCTTGAGCAGATCCACCTCGTCGCCCCGCTGCACGTTCTCGAGGATCGGCCCGTCGGCGACGATCTCGACGGGGATCGGTCGGACCTCGTTGAGCCGCCGCTCCCACTCGTCCATCAGCTCGAAGACGCCGATGGCCGGGTCGAGACCGAGCGTCATCGCCAGGCGACTGCGCGAGCCCAGCGCATTGACCAGGACCCGGTAGCCGGGTGGGTAGCCGGGGATGGCGTCGAAGAGCACGGCCGGCGATTCGTCGGTGTGGTGGAGCATCTCGGAGATGCGGCCGATGCTCTCGCTCGCATCGACCCCTTCGAGCACCCGCAGGCCTCCCAGCGCGTCCGCGGCGGTTAGCCACGTGCGCAGGTCGAGGGGCGCTGCGCCGCTTTGGCCGGCGGCCGCGGCACCGCGTTCGCGATAGGCGACGCGCCGGCCCCCCTCCGGGGGATCCCCACTTGCGCCCACGGCGACCGGATCGGCATGCCTGGTGGTCATCGGCCTGGTACTCCGTTCATGGCTCTTGTTCGCTGGGCATTATGCGGTCGCCTTCGAGGCGGACAGGACGGTCGGGTGACGTGGTTCGACGTAGGCACGCAGAGCCGGGAAGCGCGAGGCGACCAGAAGGGTGCCCGCGATGCACAGGAGCCCGCCGCTGACGATGGAGAAGCCGACTGAGGTCAGCGAGGCGACCATCGTCGCCTCGACGTCGCCGAGCCGGGGCCCGCTGGCCGAGGCGAGGACGTTCATCGAGCTGACCCGGCCGCGCATCTCGTCCGGGGTGCTGTTCTGGACGATGCTGGCGCGTAGGACGGCCGCGGCGATGTCGAAGGCGCCGGCCAGCCCGAGGAACAGGAGGGCCAGCGGGAACGAGAAGGAGGCCAGTCCGAAGAGGGTGATGGCGACGCCCCACAGGCAGAAGAGGACGATCACGGCGAGGCCCTTGCGGCGGATCGCGGTGACCGTGCCGCTGAGCACCGAGGCGAGCAGCGCCCCGATCGCCGGGGCGGCGGCGATGAGGCCGAGGCCGGGCGCGCCGACGTTGAAGACGGAGATCGCCAGCACCGGGAAGAGGGCCGACGGGAAGCCGAAGACCATGGCCGTGAAGTCCATGGCCATCGTCGAGAGGATGGCCGGGCGGCTGCGCACGAACGACAGGCCGGCGCGGATGCCCTGCATCCGCCGCATCGGCGCCTGGCTGGGTGAGATCGCCGTGCCCAGGCCGAACAGGCACAGGATCATGAACCCGAAGCCGGCCGCGGCGAGGCCGAAGGCGGCCCCGAGGCCGAGGGTCCCGATGATCAGCCCGCCGAGCGCCGGGCCGGCCACGCCGGCCAGCTGGTTGGAGGCCTGATCGACGGCCACCGCCGAGTTCATGAACTGCCTGGGCACGATGCTGTAGAGGGCGGCCTTGCGGGCGGGGCGATCGATAGCGGTCGCGGCGGACAGGACGAAGGCCGCCGCGTAGACCAGCAGGAGCGGCGAGTCGGGGACGACGGCGGTGGCGACGAGAAGCAGCGCCGAGAGCATCAGGATGCCCTGCGTGATCATCAGCAGCCGGCGCCGATCGAGCGAGTCGGCCAGCGCACCGGCGGGCAGCGAGAGCCCCAGGATCGAGACCAGCTCGACCGCGGCGAGGACGCCGATGGCGATCGTGCTGTGCGTCCGCACGTAGACCTCGAAGGGCATCGCGATGATGATCACCTGCCGCCCGAACTCGCTGACCATCTGGCCGCCCCAGAGCAGCCGGAAGTCGCGCGAGTGGCGGGGCGCGGAGGTGTCGATGAGGGCCGACCTGGCGTGGCGACGGAGCCGGCCCGGACCGGCGGATGTGCCGCCCGGGCCCGCGGACGTGCCGCTCGGGCCCGCGGACGTGCCGTCCATGCCGTCGCCCCGCGTCGTCAGATCCGGAAGGGCTTGTGGGTCGTCGGTGTGAAGAGGTCCTCGGGGCTGATGAGCCGGCCAGCGACGCCCTGCTCGAAGGCGTACTGGAGGAACGCCTCGAGGGTGGTCCGGTTGGCGTCGAGCCCGTAGGGCCAGAAGTCCCCGCCGAACATCTCTGTGGCGCGTTCGGCACGCAGGTTCACCCAGGGCAGCGGGAAGCGCAGGATCATCGAGTCCCTGACCCTGGCCATGCTCCGGCGCTTGGCCTCCTCGAAGGCCTGGAGGAGGTTGCCGGCCACCCACGGATGCGCGTCGTTGACGTCCTGGCGGATGGCGATGACGTGCATGATCGGGAAGATCCCGGTCGCCCGGTAGTAGGCCTCCTCGAGGGGCAGCGGGTCGTCGAACAGCCGGCGCACCGACGGGTCACCGGCCACGAACGCCGCGGGCGGCTGGGCGCTGATGACGGCGTCGATCTCGCCGCCCCGCAGCAGCGCATCCAGCGAGCTGTCGAGGCGCGGCTCGAGGACGACCCCCTCGGGCAGGTGCAGCGCGACCTTCTCGCGCCGGCCGGGTTCGTTGACCCCGGCCTGGATCCAATGGATCGCCGAAAGGGGCACGCCGGCGTCGTGCATCAGCACCCCGCGGGCGTAGGTCACGGCGGTCTGCGCCCACTCCGGGATCCCGACACGCAGGCCGGCGAGGTCCTCGAGCCGGCGCACCTGGCTGTCCCCGGGCACGTAGAACGCGGTGTGCCGGAAGACCCGCGCCGGGAAGACGGGGATGGCCGTCAGGGACTCGTCGCCGGCCGCCTTCAGCGCCGCGTACTTGCCCAATCCGAGTTCGGAGACCTCCCACTCGCGGTGGGCCACGAAGCGCCCGAACATCTGGGGCACGGGCATGGTCAGGAAGTTCAGGGCGAGGCCGGGCGTCGGGACGGCGCCGCTGATCAGGTCGCGCACGTGGTCGTATTCCTGGAGCGCGACGGTCAGCGCGAGTTCGTTGCCCACGAGGCTTCTCCTTCGGGACCGCATGGCCGGGACACCGGCCTGGACGTCTGCGCTGGTTCCCTCCGAGCCCGACCGGGAGCCCGGGAGGTCATGCCCCCTCCCCCTCGGAATCGACCTGATGCCATGGCGTCAGCCGGGTGAGGAGTCGCGACGTAAGGGCGTGGATGATCACGCCGATGAGCATGATCACGAGGATCGGCACCAGCATGTCCGACGTCTTGTAGACGGAGGCGTACGACAGGATCAGGCCACCGAGACCGGCCAGGGCGCCCGTCATCTGGGCCACCACCACCCCGACCCAGGCCGACGAGAATGCGATGCGCAGGCCGGCGAAGACGAAGGGCAGGGACCCGGGCACGACGATGGTGCGCATGATCTGGAACTCCGAGGCCCCGAACGACCGGCCCCCGTCGATGAGGTCCGCCTCGACGTTCTTGGCCCCGGCCGCCGCGTTGATCATGAGCGGGAAGAGCGAGGACTCGAAGACCAGGGCCACCTGGAACGGGAAGTCGAAGCCGAACCAGAGCACGAAGAGGGGCACGAAGGCGACGCTGGGGATGACGTACAGGAAGGCCACGTACGGGTCGAGCAGGAACTCGACCGGCCGGTAGCGGCCTATCAGGAGGCCCAGCGGCAGGCCGACGAGCAGGCCCAGCGCCATGCCGATGCCGAACGCGGCGAGGCTGGTGAGGATGGGCCCGACGATGGACGGCTCCTGGGTGAAGGCCCGGACGATAGCCGCCCACACCTCCGTCGGCGGCGCGAACAGCGCCCGGTTGACCGAGCCGAAGGCGATCTGCCAGCCGGCGATCACGGCGACGAACGTGGCGATCCGGATGGCCAGCACGACCCGGCGCTGGCCGAGCAACCCGCGCGGGCCGCGCCTCTCCGGCAACTGCTGGCGGGTCCCTCGAGCGCGCGGCAGCGCCGCCCCGCTCATCGGGTTCGCACCCCGTGCGTCCAGGGCGCGACGCGACGTTGCGACCAGGCCAGGCCCCGGGCGAGGAGCAGCCCGAAGATGCCGATGGAGATGATGGCCACGAACATCTTGTCGATCTCGAAGAAGGTGCCGTAGTTGATCAGCCGCCGGCCGATGCCGCTGAAGGAGGCCGTCATCTCGGCCACGATGACCCCGCCGAGCGCTCGGGCGGTGCCGATCCTCAATCCGGCGAAGATGTAGGGCAGCGAACCGGGCAGCACGATGGTCCGCAGGCGCTGCTGGGCATTGGCGGTGAAGGCGCGGCCGACATCGAGCAGGGCCCGGTCGACGTGCTTCATGCCGGTGTAGGTGTTGACGATCATCGGGAAGACGGCCGAGAGGACGACGATCGTCGTCCGCAGCGAGAAGTCGAGGCCGAACCAGAGCACGAGGACCGGGATGAGCGCGATCCGTGGCGTCACGTAAAGGGCGTTCACATACGGGGCAAGGATGATGTCAACCAGGCGGCTGCGGCCCATGGCCACGCCGATGACGAGCGAGAGAGGGATGGCGATGGCGAGGCCGACACCGAAGCCCAGAAGGGTCGAGCCCCACGACGGGAGGATGTCGGGTAGGGCGATCTTGATGCCGGCCTGGAGGATC
>JBIOIE010000015.1:0-16239 GCA_044449605.1 Candidatus Limnocylindrales bacterium
CCGATGCCCCTCGGCGGTCTGCAGGTTTCGCCCTATCCCCCCGCCTCCCCCTTCTGCTTCTGGGCGATCTCGGCGAGCTTGCCTTGGCGCGTCTTCATGACGCCGCCGGCCGTGCGCATGGGGTCGACGCGGGGCAAGTCGGCCTTGGACCGCGGGCGCGGCTTCTGCCCCGCCGCCTCTCGTTCCGCCCGCAGTCGCGCCAACCGCTCACCGATGCGCGCCTCCAGCCCTTCCCCGGAGGGCACGTAGTAGCGCCGCGCGGCGAGCGCGTCGGGCAGGTACTGCTGGGCGACGTCGGCGCCCTCGAAGTCGTGCGGGTAGCGGTAGCCGATGCCGATGCCGTGGCTGCGCATCCGCCCGATCGGGGCGTTGCGCAGGTGCAGTGGCACCGGCAGCGAGCCGCTCCCGAGCACGTCGGCCATGGCCGCCCAGTAGCCGAGCCCGGCGCGATTCGACTTCGGCGCCGCGGCGAGGTACGCGGTGGCCTGGGCGAGGGCGTACTGGGCCTCGGGCAGCCCCACCCAGTCGAGCGCCTGGGCGGCGGCCACAGCGACCTCGAGCCCGCGCGGGTCGGCGTTGCCGATGTCCTCCGAGGCGACGATGATCAGGCGCCGGGCGATGAACCGGGGATGCTCCCCCGCCGCGACCATCGCCGCGAGCCAGTAGAGGGCGGCGTCCGGGTCGTTGCCGCGGATGCTCTTGATGAAGGCGCTGACCGTGTCGTAGTGGCCGTCGCCGGCCCGGTCGTAGGCGAGGACGCGCTGCTGGGCGGCCTGCTCGATGGCCTCGAGGCTCGGCGAGACCGGCTCCGCGGCCCCCTCCCCCGCCTCGGCCGCGGCGCTGGCGACCCCGCCCTCGAGGACGTTGAGGGCGGCCCGGGCGTCGCCGCCGCTGATGCCGACGAGATGGTCGAGCGCCTCGGGCGCCAGGGCGATCCGGCTCCCGAAGCCGCGCTCGTCGGAGATGGCCCGCTCGACCACGGTCCGCACCTCGTCGTCCTCGAGCGGCTCGAGCCGGTAGACCCGCGTCCGGCTCAGGAGCGCCGAGTTGACCTCGAAGTAGGGGTTCTCCGTCGTCGCCCCGATGAGCGTGATCGTGCCGTCCTCGACCTGCGGCAGCAGCGCGTCCTGCTGGCCCTTATTGAAGCGGTGGATCTCGTCGATGAAGAGGACGGTCGGGGCGCCACCGCGGGCGGTCCAGTCGCGGGCTCCGGCGATGACGGCGCGCACGTCGGCGACGCCGCTCATCACCGCGCTCAGGGTGGCGAAGCGCCAGCCGACGGCCTCGGCGAGCAGCCGGGCGAGGGTCGTCTTGCCCGAGCCGGGCGGACCCCAGAGGACCATCGAGGCCAGCCGGCCGTGCTCGACCAAGCGGCGCAGGGCGCCCTTCTCGCCGACGAGGTTCTCCTGGCCCACGAACTCCTCGAGCGTGCGCGGCCGCACCCGCGCCGCCAGCGGGGCGTGTTCGCCAAGGGCGGCCGGGGTGAGCGCGAGCGGCTCGGGCGTGGAGCGTGGATCCGGGCGGCGAGAGGGCATGCCGCCAGTCTACGGGCGGCGATGGCTCCGCGGCCGGAGAGCCCGACCCGGGGTACCATCGAGACGCGTCCCCGTTCGTGCCGAGGAGGCCCTCGAACCATGAGCCCGCCGCCGATCCGCCTCCACGTCCCGGGGCCCACTCCCCTGCCCGATGCCGTGCGCGAGGCCGGGGCGCGCCAGATGGTCAACCACCGCGGTACCGAGTTCAAGGCGCTCCTGGGTCGCGTCAGCGCGGGCCTCCAGCGGGCCTTCCGGACCGAGCATGACGTCCTGCTCCTGACCTCGTCCGGCACTGGAGGGCTCGAGGCGGCGATCGTCAACCACCTCTCGCCGGGCGATCCCGTCCTGGCCGTGAGTGTCGGCGCCTTCGGGGATCGCTTCGCGAAGATCGCCACCGCCTACGGCGCGGATGTCACCAAGCTCGCCGTCGAGTGGGGCCAGGCGGGCCGGCCGGCGGACGTGGCGACGGCCGTGCAGGAGATGATCGCGGCGGGCCGTCCGCCCAAGGCGGTGCTGCTGACCCACAACGAGACCTCGACGGGTATCACCAATCCCATCGCGGAGCTGGCCTCGGCAATCCGGGCCGCCGCTCCCGGCGCGCTTCTCCTCGTCGACGCCATCAGCGGGCTCGGCGCTGTGCCCTTCGAGACCGACGCCTGGGGCCTCGATGTCGTCGTCACCGGCTCACAGAAGAGCTGGATGGTGCCGCCCGGCCTGGCCATGGTCGCCGTCGGGCCGCGCGCCTGGGCTGCCGCCGAGAACGCGACGATGCCCCGCTTCTACTTCGACCTCAGGGCGCATCAGGCGAGCGCCGCGACCGGCGAGACGCCCTTCACGCCGGCGGTCGGGGTCGCCTTCGCCCTGGACGTCGCGCTGGGGCTCATGGAGGCCGAGGGCTACGACGCGATCTTCGCCCGCCACCACGCGTGCGGCGCGGCTGCCCGGGCTGGCCTCTCGGCGCTGGGCCTGGCGTTGTTCGCCGAGCCCGACCATGCCTCGGACACGGTCACGGCCGCCTGGCTGCCGGACGGCCTCGAATGGCCGGCCCTCAACGCTGCGCTCAAGGCCCGCGGCCTCGTCCTTGCCGGCGGCCAGGGCAAGCTGGCCGGCCGGATCCTGCGCATGGGCCATCTGGGCTCAGTGACCGTCGAGGACATCGCCGTCGCGGTCTCGATCATCGAGGCCGCCCTGGCGGCCCTCGGCCGGCCGGCTGGCGAGCGGGGGGCGGCGGCCGCTGCCGCCTGGAGCGCCGCCGACGCCTCGATGCTGCCCGCCGCGAGCGTCCCCGCCGGGGTCACTGCGTGAGGGTCCTCGTCGCCGAGAAGCTGGCGGCGGAAGGCGTCGACCTCCTCCGCGCCGAACACGAGGTGGATGTCCGCACCGATCTTCCACGCGCGGAATTCCTCGCAGCGCTGCCCGACTATGACGCGCTGCTCGTGCGCAGCGGCGTCCAGGTCGATGCTGAGGCCATAGCCGCCGGGCCCCGGCTCGTCGTTGTCGGCCGGGCGGGGGTCGGTGTCGACAACGTCGACCTCGAGGCCGCGACCCGAGCCGGCATCACCGTCGTCAACGCGCCGACCGGCAACACCACCGCCGCCGCAGAGCACACGCTGGCGCTCCTCTACGCGGTGGCGCGCCGCATCGCCGCGGCCGACGCATCGGTCCGGCGGGGCGAATGGCGGCGGAGCGCCTTCACCGGCGTCGAGCTGCGGGGCAAGACGCTGGGCATCATCGGCCTTGGCAAGATCGGCATGGCCATCGCCGACCGGGCCCGGGCGATGGAGATGGAGGTCATCGGCCACGACCCGTTCGTGACCGCCGAGGCCGCCGCCAACCACGGCGTGACCCTCGCCGACCGGGCGGCCGTCATCGCCCGCGCCGACGTGCTGACCCTCCACGTGCCCCTGACCCGGCAGACACGGGACATGCTCGACGCGGCGGCCCTGGCCACGATGAAACCCGGCGCCATCGTCCTCAACGTCGCCCGCGGCGGCCTCGTCGACGAAGCGGCCCTGGCGACAGCCCTCATCGAGGGCCGCCTGGGCGGCGCCGGTATCGACGTCTACACGACCGAGCCACCGACGGGATCGCCGCTCCTCGAGGCACCCAACACCGTGCTCACCCCGCATCTCGGGGCCTCGACCGAGGAGGCCCAGGTCCGGGTCGCGGTCGAGGCCGCCCAGCAGGTCCTCGACGTCCTCGCCGGGCGGCCGGCGCGCTACGCGGGCAACGCGCCGATCCTCACCCCCGAGACGGCCCGGGCGGTCGGGCCGTACCTGCCCCTGGCCGAGATGCTCGGCCAGCTCTACGCCCAGCTGGCCGGCAACGTCGACGCGTTGACGCTGGAGGTCGCCGGCGAGCTGGCGGGCTTCGACGCCGCCCCGCTCGTGGCCGCGACCCTGCGCGGCCTGCTCGAGACGGTCACGACGGAGCGCGTCAACCAGGTCAATGCCCCTGCCCTGGCGAAGGCGCGGGGCATCAGCCTCATCGAGCGGCGCACGCCGGACGCGGGTCGCTACGCGTCGCTGGTCACGCTGGCGGGCACGAACACGATCGTGGGCGGGACGGTGGGAACGCTGGGCGAGCCCCACCTCGTCCGCCTGGGCGAGCACTGGCTGGACATGCAGCCCGAGCACTGGATGCTCATCACCCGCCACCACGACCGGCCGGGCACGATCGGCAGGGTCGGGCTCATCCTCGGCGAGGCCGACGTCAACATCAGCGCGATGCACCTCGCCCGCAGCTCACCCCGGGCCGACGCGTTCATGATCATCGCCTGCGACGACCCGGTCCCCGACGCCGCCGCCGCTCGCATCCGGGCCCTCGACGCCGTGCTCGACCTGTGGGTGGTCCGGCTCGGGTGAGCACGGCCCCGATCGAACCAGACACGGGCGCCGACCCGGCCACGGGCCCGACCGACCAAGCCTCGGGCCCGATGATCCCGGCCGGCCTGGACGCCACCCTGGTCCTGTGCCGCCACGGCGAGACGACCTGGATCGCCGAGAACCGCTTCCAGGGCGCCGCCGACCCGCCCCTCTCCCCCTTCGGCGAGCGACAGGCCGCGGCTCTCGCCGACCGGCTGGCGGACCCGGAGCGGCCGCCCGCTCTGCCGGTCCCAACAGGGCCGCCGCTCTTCATCCGCTGCTCACCCCTGCGTCGTGCGCGGGCGACCGCGGAGGCGATCGCCGACCGTCGACCGAACGGCCCGCCGGCCGCGCCCGACGCGGCCCTCGTCGAGATCTCACAGGGCGACTGGGAGGGCAGGCCGATGGCCGACATCGTGGCCAACGACAGGGAGCGCCTGGCCGGTTGGCGGCGCGACCCGTTGACGACCTGGGCGCCGGGCGGCGAGTCGATCGCC
The DNA here is from genome assembly GCA_044449605.1 of Candidatus Limnocylindrales bacterium. GTDB lineage: Bacteria > Chloroflexota > Limnocylindria > Limnocylindrales > CSP1-4 > CSP1-4. Next base: position 4,897 of record JBIOIE010000015.1, read on the forward strand.
CAGGCCGACGTGCGCCTGCGACCGCCGTTGCGACGCCTGCTCGCGACCCTCGGCGACGGTCGGCCGCCCGGCTCCCTCGACCGGCCGATGGTCCCGGGCATGCCCTTGGACCGGCGCCGCCGGCACCCGTGGGGGATCGTCGTCGGCCACGACGGGATGCTCAAGATCCTGCTCATGGCGCTCTTCGACCTGCCCCTGACGCGCTACTGGTCGTGGCCCTTCGAGCTCTGTGGCGTCACCGTCGTCGAGATCCTGGCCGGCCGGCCGCGTCTCGTGGCCCACAACCTGGCCGACCACCTGGCCGCCCTCGACGACGGCCGGCGCGACCCCCACTAGGAGCGGTCGCGGCCTAGGAGCGTCGGCGCCGGAACGCCAGCCCCAACAGCCGGAGCTGGAGCCGTCGGTAGGCCAGGCGCAGGGCGGTCATGCCCTCGGGACCGGGCTGGCGGCGGCCGTAGGTCGCCTCGACCTTGGCCCGGGCGACGAGCTGCAGTTCGGGCCGCGCCCCTGGCACGACGTCGCCCAGGCCCGCCGCGTACTCGTAGGCGGTCTGGGTAGGTCGCGGACCGTAGCCGAACCAGCCGGCCAGGCGGGCGACGCCGCGATACACGACCTCCGGTGGCGCTGCGGGCCGACGGCGTCGGCGAACGGTCACGGCGAGGATGAGCACGGCCAGCACGGCCAGCACGACGAGCGTGATGAGCAGGGCACTTCCGCCGGTGCCGCTGAAAGGCCGCGCCGGGCCGACCGTCGCCCCGATGTCAGTCGGGTCCGGACGGATCGTCCGGCGCGGGGCGGCCACGCTGCTCCCCGGCGAGCTGTCCGGGGACGGCAGCGGCGCACCCTGCTCGAAGGCCGCCGCTTGCTGGCCGTTGGCCTGGTTGCCGGGCGTCGGGTCGAAGACGACCCAGCCGTAACCCGGGAAGTAGACCTCCACCCAGGCGTGGGCGGCGCCGGCGGTGACCTGCCAGACCCCGTCCGGCCCGCGCTGACCGGGCAGGTAGCCCATCACCAACCGCGAGGGGATGTCCAACTCGCGCAGGAGCATCACCATCGTCGTCGCGAAGTGCTCGCAGAAGCCGGCTCGGGAGCTGAGGAAGCACTCCACGACCAGGCTGTCGCTGCACAGGCCGCTGACGTCGATCGCGTAGTGGAAGCCGCCCGTCTGGTTGAGGTACGTCTGGATCGCGTCGGCGATGTGGAAGTCGTCCCGCCGGTCCAGCGGCAGGCTTTGGAGGATGGCGTTGGCCGTGCCCTCTGTCAGCGGCCCGACGGATCCCGGCTGGATCGTCCGGTAGGGCGTCAGCCAGTCCGGATAGGCGCGGCCCGCGGCGGCCAGCTTCGACTGGGTGAGGCCGCCCTGGGCCTCTTTCGAGGCTCGCACGGCGGCCTGGACCGTGTACGACGCGCCGTCGGGCAGCCCGTCGGCGAACTCGACCATGGTCATCGGCCCACCCGTCCCGGACGTCCAGACGTTGGTGGACCGATCGACGGAGATGGGCACGGACGGCGACAGGAGCAGGTCGCCGCCCAGCGAGACCGCGGTCACGGTGGCCGTGACCGAGTTGCGCGCCCCACCCGTGGGCTGCTCGTGGGTCACGCTGAGCAGGTCGCCCTTGGCCTCGACGCGCGCGGAGGTCGCGTCGGTCTGGTGCCAGGCCTGACCGTCGAACGAGTCGTAGGTCGTCGCCTGCCAGTAGTAGGCGTTGTTGTCGCTCGTCCGGGCCCGGAAGACGACCTCGTTGGAGCTGAACCAGCGGTCCGGGATCGGCTGGTCGGGGGCGAAGAGGGCATTCGGGCCACGGGCAGGGGCGTCGACCCCGCCCACCAGCCGGGAGATGACGTCGCCGACCTTGACGATCGTCCGGTCGAAGCCGTGCCAGGCACCCGCGAGCGGGGCCGAGCTGGCGACCGAGGTCAGGGCCAGGGAGCCGACGAGGGCCACCGCCACGAACGACAGACCGCTGCGCATGAACAGGTCCGAGACCTGGCCGACGTCGCCGATCCGGCGGCGCAGCCAGCCCGTGCGTTGCTTGAAGAGATTGGAGCGCACCAGCAGGAGGAGGGCCGCGCTGGCGAAGACGACGAGATGGTTGAACTCGGGCTTGAAGGTCAGGCTGAGATTCACGATCAAGGCGAGGCCGGCCACGAGGACCGCGTCGATGGGCCGATGGCGGCGGAAGACGGCGAAGCCGGCGAATTGGCCGGTCGCCCAGGCCACGAGGCCCGCGCCGAGCATGAACGGCGCGGACTGCCCCGAGCGGACATGGCGGACGAGGAGATCGTCCATGAAGGTCGCCAGCGAGGCGAGCAGGTCCTGGACCCGTGCGTCGAGGGCCGGCGCGGCCGACATCGTCTCGGCCACGAGGAAGATGAGCAGCAGCGCGCCGATGAACGCCCCGATGAGGTGGATGAGGAGGGTCGGCAGGTGCAGTTTCGCGCCGACGATGCCCCAGATGCCGCCGAATACCAGGGCCAGGGGCATGAACCAGGTCCGGCTGGCGCCGGAGGGGCCAAGGCCGACCCAGCGCGCGTCGTCGACGGCGACGCCGACGGCTGCCAGCATGACCACGAGGAGGAGCACCGTCGTCCAGCCCTCGGCCGGGCCGAGGGGCCGCTCCAGTTGCTCGCGACGGGTCGCTCCGCCGCTGACGATGCCGGTGCCGACGGTCATCGGACGCCTCGCATCAGGCCACGCCCAACTGGCGCCCGGCGCCGTGGGCGACGAGCAGCTCGCCGAGCTTGCGGCCGGGCACGATCGGGTAGACCGGCACGTCGTGCTCGGCCAGGGCATGGCTGACGGCGCGGGCGACCCGTTCCTGGTCGGCCAGGAGCGCCTCGGACAGGTCCGCCCGGTGGCGGTACCGGCGGCCGTGGACCTCGTACGCGGCCCGGTCGAGAAGGCAGACGAGGGTCGGTACGCCGCGCAGTCGCAGTGCGCTGAGCGGGACCACCCAGTCGCGCTCCAGCGAAGGCGTGATGATGACCGCGGTCATGCCCCGCCGGATGCGTGGCAGGCCGGCGATGAGCGCTTCCGCAAGGGGTGCGGTGCCATCCGCGTTGACGGCGGCCAGCAGGCTCATGATCTTGCGGTGCTGGCGGGCGCCCCGGTCAGCAGGCAGCACGGCGAGATGGTGGCCGGTGGCCATGATCCCGACGGCCCGGTTCTCGAGCAGGGCATGGCTGGCCAGCGCGGCGGCCACCCGGACGGCGGCCTCGACGGTCGATTCCTCGCCCTGGCCGGCCTGCACCCGGCGCTCGAGGTCGAGGAAGATCCACAGGTCGGCGGTCTGTTCGAGGTCGAACTCCTTGACCTGGAGCTCCTGCTGGCGGGCGGATGACTTCCAGTGGATGCGGTTGTAGGCGTCGCCCGGGGCGTAGGGCCGGATCGAGGTCACCAGCGGCGTCGCCTGCTGCGTCCGCTCGGCGAAGGCGCTGCTGCCCTCGAGCGTGCTTGCCGGCAGGCGCCAGTGGGGCAGCGACTCGACCCGCGGGAAGACGACGATCCCGGCGCCCGTGCCGACCGTGGCCGAGGCCTCGAAGAGTCCGAACGGGTCGCCGGTCCGGATGATGAGCGGGTCGACGCGGTAGTGGCCCCGTGAGCCGAGGAGGACCCGGCGCACCCACGTCCGCTCGGCGTGCGGCCCGAGCGCCAGTGCCCGGCCGGGCAGCGGCGCGGGCAGGGTCGAGGGGTTGTGGACCTCCAGCCAGAGCTTGGGCAGGCGGCCCACGTTGCGCACCGTGTACGTCGCCTGGAGTGTCTCGCCGACGTGGCCCTGGGCCCGGTCGAGGACGTAGCCGGCCTCGAGGTCGGTCAGCCCGAAGCGGGTCACGAGGTAGGCCCCGCCGACCACCAGCAGGCCGAGGTAGAGCAGGAAGAAGAGGAAGTCCGCGCCCGTCGAGAAGGCCGCGATGACCAGGCCGACGACGAGGATGATGGCCGGCAGCCGTCGCAGCATCGTGCCCGGCCCCCGTGCCTAGGCGGGCCGCACGCCGGGGCGCTCGGCCCTCTTGGTGCCGGACTCGACGGCCACGCTCTCGAGCAGCTCGCGCACGACCGCGCCCTGCTCCACGTCCCGGATCGTCGCGGCGGTGCGCACGATGAGCCGGTGGGCGAGCGCCGGCTCGGCCACGGCCTTGACGTCGTCGGGGATCACGTAGTCCCGGCCGGCCAGCGCGGCGAAGGCCTGCGCGGCCCGGTAGACGGCGAGGGAGCCGCGCGGCGAGGCGCCCAGATAGACGTCCGGGTGGCTACGGGTGGCGCCGACGAGGCGGACGATGTAGTCGCTCAGGGCCGCGTCGACGTAGACCTCACGAACGGCCAGCTGAGCCGCCTTGAGCTCGTCGAGGCCGGCCACTTCGCCCAGGTCCTCGAGCGGGTGGACGCGCTTCTGCTCATCGAGGATGACGATCTCCTCGAGCGGCGCCGGGTAGCCCAGGCGGAGGCGGAGCATGAAGCGGTCGAGCTGCGCTTCCGGCAGGGCGAAGGTGCCCTCGTACTCGATCGGGTTCTGGGTGGCGATGACCAGGAACGGGTCGGGCATCCGGTGGGTGATCCCGTCGATCGTGGCCTGGCGCTCCTCCATGCATTCGAGGAGGGCCGACTGCGTCTTGGGGGTGGCCCGGTTGATCTCATCGGCAAGGACGATCTGGGCGTTGATCGGCCCCGGCCGGAACTCGAACTCCTGGGTCTTCTGGTTGAAGATCGAGAGGCCGGTCACGTCCGAGGGCAGCAGGTCCGGCGTGAACTGGATGCGCCGGAAGGTGCAACCGAGGCTGCGCGAGATGGCCTTGGCCAGCACGGTCTTGCCGGTGCCCGGCACGTCCTCGATGAGCAGGTGGCCCTGGCACAGCAGCGCCACGAGGGCCAGGCGCACCTCGACGTGCTTGCCGACGATGACCCGCTCGACGTTGGCGATGACCTTCTCGCCCGATTCCTGGATGGTCATCGGGACGCGTTCCTCCTCGCGTTCTGCGCCACGGGTGATGCCCGCAGCGGTCGGGGGATGGTACGGCAGACGGCCCGAAACGGTTCCCGCCTAGGGCGCCATCGCCAGCCAGTCGGCCATGATCTCGCCGCCGATCGGCACCGCCGAGAGGCTCGACGGCCCGCCGTGCTCGATGATCACGGCCACGGCGATGCGCGGCTGGGTCGCCGGGGCGAAGCCGATGAACCAGCTGTGCGGCTCGCCGCTGCCGAGCTGGGCCGTGCCGCTCTTGCCGGCCGTTGGCACGCCGGGCACCTCCGCCGCGCCCGCGAAACGGCGGCCCCACGTGCCCTCGACCGCTTGGCGCATCGCCTTCTCGATGATCGTCGCGGTGGCCTGGTCGATGACCTGCCGCCAGACCTCGGACCCGACCTGGCTGACGCTGCCGTCGGCGCTCACGAACGCGTCCACCAAGTGCGGCCGCATGAGCGTGCCGCCGTTGGCGATCGTGGCGGCCACGAGCGCCATCTGGAGCGGCGTGGCGGTGGCCTCGCCCTGGCCGTAGGCCGCGTTGGCCAGCTCCACGTCGTCGATGAACCCGTCGCCGCCGTCGATGCTGCTGGCCGCGGTGGGCACGTCGAAGGGGATCGGGGCGCCGAAGCCCAACTGCGCGCCCCAGCGCAGGAGCTGGTCGCCCCCGAGCGCCAGCCCGACGTGGGCGAAGTAGATGTTGCAGGAGACCTCGACGGCCTGGGAGTAGTCGAGCGCGAGGTCCCCGGTGAACGTGTGGTGGCCGTCGACGACACGGTAGCCGTCGACCAGGAAGCCGGTCTTCTCCTCGCCCGGCTGGTCGGGATAGGTCGTCTGCGGGGTGATGGTCCCGGAGCCGAGCGCCGCCACCGAGGTCACGATCTTGAGGATCGACCCGGGCACGTAGAGGCCCTGCGTGGCCCGGTCGAGGAGGACCGACTGGTCGGCGGGCTTGGCCAGCAGGCTCTGAAAGTAGGCGGCCCCGCCCTTCGGATCGACGACCTTGTCGCCGTCGAAGCTGGGCGAGCTGGCCAGGGCGAGGATCCGTCCGGTCGAAGGCTCGATAGCCACGATGGCCCCACGCTGGCCCGCCAGAAGAGCCATCGCCGCCTTCTGGAGGCGCAGGTCGAGCGAAAGGCGGATGTCCTGGGCCTGGAAGGGCTGGCTTCGGAACTTGCGCAGCAGGCCGGCATCGCCGCTGGCGTCGGCGACGCCGAGCAGCTGGGCGGCGTAGGCGGCCTCCAGCCCGGACGCCCCGAACTGGGGGCTGACGTAGCCGACCAGGGGCTCGACCTGCGGATAGGGGTAGCTGCGCCGATAGGTCCCGTCCTTCTGGCGGACGCTCTCGACGAGCGCGACGCCCCGGTCGTCGAGGATGCTGCCCCGCTGGCCACCCTGCTCGGCCCCGGCGACGAGGGGGTTGGCCGGGTCGATGGTCAGGCGTTCGGCCTCGACGACCTGCCACCAGGCCAGGCCGGCCCCGATGCCGGCGTAGATGACGGCCAGGGCCAGGCCGACTCGAAGCAGGGCGGGGGCGATGCGGGGCGGCCCGCCCTGGAGCGGCCCGCCCTGGAGCGACCCACCGCCGGTCGGCGGCGACCCGCTCGCTCGCTGCGGCTCCCCACCGCGCAGGCCGCTCACGTGATCGCCCGCTCGACCCGGTCGCCAAGGGCGCGCGCAGCATCGCCAAGGCGCTCGCGCCGGGTCGCCGGCCGGGGCCCCGGCGGACCTTCGAGGCGCCCTTCTCCGAGGGCCAGGAGCAAGCCGAGGGCGATGCCGTTGGCGAGCAGCGACGAGCCGCCGTACGAGACGAAGGGCAGTGTCACGCCGGTGAGCGGGATGAGCTTGGCGTTACCCGCCGCGATGATCGCCGCCTGGAGGACGATGACGAGGGTCAGCCCGGTCGCCAGGAGCGCCCGGAAGTCGTCCCCCGCGGCGGCCGCGATGCGCAGCCCGCGCTCGGCGATGACGAGGTAGAGGGCCAGGATCGCCAGCGCGCCGGCCAGCCCCAGCTCTTCACCCAGGGCGTCGAAGACGAAGTCGGTGTGGACGGCGGGGATGGACGGGTCGCCGCCGATGCCGGGCAACCCCGCCCCGAGGCCCGTGCCGACGAGCCCGCCGCGGCCAAGGGCGAACAGCCCGCGCACGACCTGGAAGCCGCTGCCCTGAGCGGTGGCAAAGGGGTCGAGCCAGATCGCGACTCGCTCCTGGACGTGGGGGAAGAGCAGGTCCAGGAAGACCGCCCCGACGACGAACAGGACCAGGCCCAGGATGAGGTCGCGCCGGCGCTGGGTGGCGACCCAGAGGAGGACCAGGAAGACGCCGTAGAAGAGCAGCGCCGCGCCGAGGTCGCGCTGGACGATGACGATAGCCAGGGCGATGCCCCACATCCCGAGCATCGGCAGCAGGTAGGCCAGCGGCGGCAGGCGGATCGGCCCGAGCTTCGTGTCCCGGCCGGAGAGCAGGGCCCGGTCGTCGGCGAGGTAGGCGGCGACGAAGACGACCAGGATGATCTTGAGCAGCTCGGACGGCTGCCCCGCGAGCGGCCCGATGCGCAGGGTCAAGCGCGACCCGTTGGTCACCTCCCCGAACAGGAAGACGAGGACCAGCAGAGCGATGCCGCCGGCCGCCCAGCTGTACTTGTAGGCGCGCAGCCAGACGTCGCTGCGAAGGCCCACGGCGATGACGACGGCGATCGCCAGCGAGAGGCCGATCCACAGAAGCTGCAGCTCGGCGAGGTGGAGCGTCAGGGGCCCGATCGTGGCGACGACCAGGTCCTGGGGCAGGCGGACCATGAGCAGCAGCGAGATGCCCATCAGCAGGGCCACGACCGGCAGCAGGATCTGGTCCGTGCGCCGGTCCCAGAGGCTCAGCGCGAGGTGCGCGGCGAGGACCAGGCCGCAGAAGACGAGCAGCGGCGTCGGGTCGCCGAGGGTCGGTCTGCCGGCGACGGTCGAGGCCAGGCTGGCCCAGCCCACGAGCAGGGCGACGGCCACCGCAAGCAGGAGGGCCAGCTCGCGCCGGCGCAGGCGTGGGCGTCGCCGGGGCCCGCTCCGTGCGAGCGCGGGGGCGGCCGCCGGCGCGCTGGCGCTCATGCGCAGAGGCTCATCGGGCCGGCGGGCGCTCGAGCCGGAAGCGGACGCTCCCGACCTGCAGCTCGTCACCCCAGGTCAGCGGCGCGGCAGCCTCGATGCGCCCGCCGTTCAGCCACACCCCGTTGGTGCTGCCCAGGTCCTCGACGTACCAGGCCCGCCCGCGATACGTGAGCGCGGCGTGGCGGTAGGACACGAAGTCCTCGTCGAGGACGACGCTGTTGTTGATGTCCCGTCCCAGCGTGTTCGCCGCCGAGAGGGCGAAGGCCGTGCCGGGCGTCGGCCCTTCGCCGCTCGAGGCCAGCACGACGAGCCGCCCCAGCGGCCGGTCGGCCCGCTCGACCGAGGTGCGCAGGTCGCGGCGCAGGGCGCGCAGGACGAGGAAGAGGAAGACGTAGATCGCGGCCAGGAAGCCGAGGCGCAGGATCCAGAGCGTGACCGCCAGCGCGTCCACCGCTCAGCCGCGCTCGATGCGCAGCGTCGAGTCACCGATGCGCAGGACATCGCCGACGCCGAGGGCGACCTCGCCCACGCGGGTACCGCCGAGGAACGTGCCGTTAGCGCTGTCCAGGTCGCGGTAGACGAGCGCGCCCTGGCCCGGCGAAAGGACGCCGTGGTGGCGCGAGACCCGTCCGTCGGCGAGGATCAGGTCGTTGTCCGTGGCCCGCCCGATGCGCAGCGGCGCAAGCTCGACCAGCGCCCGTTGTTCCGGTCGGCCGGGCACCCGGGCCACGACGACGGCACGAGGACCGGCCGGGGTCGTGAGCACGGCCGTGGCCTCCAATGACGGGACCTCGAGGGCTTCCGTCGAGAGCGTATCGAGGTCGCTGGCATCGACCTGGACGGTCGCGTCCCCGAGCCGGACGGCCGGGTTCGGGCGCAGGACCACGTGGGGACGGTCGGCCAGGGTCCAGCCGCGGCCTCGGGCATGGCCCGCGAGCGCCTCGGCGATCTCGCTCTCGAGGAGCGGGTGGGCGCCCAGCAACGCGGCCAGGTCTGCCGGGTTGAGCAGGACCCGGTAGCGGTCGGGGACGGAGGTCCGGCCCTTGCGCCGGACGCGGTGCTCCTCCATCGCCCGTTCCAGCCGGCGTTGGAGCCGCACGGTCTCGAGGCGGACGCCGAAGAGCCGGTCGATGGGTCGTTCGATCAGGCGTTCGAGCAGCTGCTCGAGGGCGGCGAGAGGGCGGCTCATCGGGCCGCCGAGTCTAGCTCAGGCCCGCCACCCGGGCGCTCGCCGGGGGCTCCCTGGGCATCGCGGCGCACCGATGCCCAGGCCGCACCCACCAACAGGATCCGACACGCCCATCCCAGCCACACGAGGACGGCCAACAGTGAAACGGCCACACCGAAGATCTGCAGGTTGGTCACGAGGATCGGCGCCAGCGCGGAGAACAGCTCGGCCGCGATGCCGATCGCCGCCGCCGCTGCGAAAGCCGGCAGCGCAGCCGCGCGGACCGTCGGCGGCACCACGGGCACGAACCGGTAGACGGCCAGCAGCCCGACGGCCAGCAGGGCGAAGCCGAGCCCGAACTCGATCACGCGGATGGCGAGCCTGGGCAGGCCATCCTCGACGAGCACCGCCGTGGCCTGCAGGTCGAAGCGGACGACGAGCGCGAGCAGGCCTGCCAGGGCCAGGGCCAGGACGGCCAGGATGCCGCGCCAGCGACGGCGCAGGGTGCCCCGTGCCCGACCCCCGGGGATGGCCCGCGTGATCGCGTCGTCGAGGACGTCGTAGAACTGGCTGGCCGCCCAGGCCGAAGCCAGGAAGCCGACGACCGACAGGGCGTCCCGACCGGACGCGAGCTTGGCCAGGCCGTCTCGGGCGACCGCCTCGAGACCCGGTATCGCCGCGCTGATGGCCTGGATGGCGGCGTCGCGCCGGCCCGGATCGTCGAAGGCCCAGCCGATCAGCCCGCAGGCGAAGACGAGGCCGGCCAGGAGAGCGAAGATGGCCCGGTAGGCCAGCGCCGAGGCTATCAGCGACCCGCCTGCCCGATCGAACTGGGCAACGGCCTCAGCCAGCTCGGCCACGACAGGGATCCGCAGGCCTCGGGCCGCGAGCGCCCGGCTCGGTTCGAGCAGGCGCGCGAGCATCGTTCGGACGCTCAGCCGTCCCAGTCCTGGAAGAGGCTCGACTGGAGTTGCTCGACCGGCACGCCCTTCCGCCGCGGCGTGAGGAGCGAGCGGATCTGGGCCCGCCGGACATAGATCAGGCGGCCCGGCCGGATGCTCTGGAGCTTGCCGCTCTTGGCCCAGCGCGCGAGCGTGTCGCGGCTGATCTCGATGTTGCCGGCGGCGAACATGTCCGCGGCCTCGTGCAGGGTGATCCAATCGGAGGGCGGTCGGGGCATCGGGCTACGCCGGCTTGCTCGGGCCGGTGGTCGCCGGCGCGGTGCCGGACGAAGACTCGGCCGTGGTCGATCTCTCGGCCGTGGTGGCCGGCTTGGCCTCTTCGCCGCCGCCCTTCTTGCCATCCCCGGACGGCTTGGACTCGCCCTCAGCCGCCTTGGACTCGCTCGAGCCTCCGCCGCCGCTACTCGAGGCGCTCCGGCTGCGGCCCGAATCGCGGGCGTCCTTGCCGGCCCAGCCGGAGCCCTTGAAGTGGATCGTCGGGGCCGAGATCATCTTGCGCATCGCGCCGCCGCAGTGCTCGCAGCGCTCGGGCCCGGTGCCATGGACGCCGTGCATGACCTCGGTCTCGCGCCCGCACACCGTGCAGCGGTACTCATAGGTGGGCATCGTTCGGGAATCCTAGCAGCGCACTCAGCTACCGCGACCTCAGCCCCGCAGCCGGGCCTGGAGGCGCGCGATCAGCGCCTGCAGCTCCCCGGCCCGGGCGCGCGCTCCGTTCACGACGTGCGCCGGCGCCCGCGACGTGAACGCGCTGTCCCCGAGGCGGGCCTCTGCGGCGGCCAGTTGGCGCTGCACGTCGGCCAGTTCGCGCTCCAGGCGTGCCCGCTCCAACGCCGGATCGGCGCCGCCACGGGAGATATGCGCCTCGCCGGCCGGCACGATGACCGCCAGCCCGCCCTTGGTCGCCGGCGGTAGCTCGCCGGCACGGGCATGCCAGCGCACGGGGCGCAGGCGAGCCAGGCGGCCCAACGGTTCGGCCAGCGCGTCATAGGTCTCGCGGACCACCGGATCGGGCAGGTCGAGGTCAGCCTCCAGCCAGGTCGACGCGTCCAGCCCCGCTTCAGCACGGGCGTTGCGCACGCCCCGGACCAGGTCGAGCAGCGCCTCCACCGCCGCGCCGCTCGCCGCGTCGGCCAGCGCCGCCTCGCGCTCTGCGGTCG
>JBIOIE010000016.1:0-16020 GCA_044449605.1 Candidatus Limnocylindrales bacterium
GCCCGCTGGCGTCAGCGGCCGGCGGCGTCGACCTGAGCTTCATCAGCGCCGGCCTTACCGGCGGCATCCTCTATTACCTCTTTGAGAAGATCTTCCCCGAGCACGCGGTTCGGGCCCTCTCCAGCTAGGTCCGGCGGCTCCCCCCATCAGTTCGAGGTTCAGGACGCTCGCATCGCCCGGCGGCAGGCACGACACCGTCGACGACCGCACCGCCGGGCGATGCGCATGTTGATCGTCTGCCCGCGCCCGGCGTAGTGATCAGCCCTGGGTGGCGCGGCCCAGGACGTGCTCGGCCACGATGAGCCGATGGATCTGGTTGGTGCCCTCGTAGATCTGGGCGCCCTTGGCGTCGCGCATGAGCCGCTCCAGGGGGTTCTCGCGCGAGTAGCCGGCGGCGCCGAAGAGCTGCACTGCATCGGTGCTGACGCGCATCGCCGCGTCCGAGGCGGTCCACTTGGCCAGCGAGGAGGCCTCGGCGATGGATTCGCCGCGGTCCTTGGCGGCGGCGGCGGCGCGGGTCAGGGCCCGCGCGGCGGCGACCTCACGGGCCATCTCGGCGAGCATGAAGCGGAGGCCCTGCTGGTCGGCCAGCGGCGCCCCGAAGGCCTCCCGATCGGTGAGGTAGCGGGCGGCAGCTTCCAGCGCCGCCTGGGCCAGCCCGGTGCAGGCGGCGGCGATCGAGATGCGGCCCTCGCCCAGGGCCGATAGGGCGATCCGATAGCCCTCGCCCTCCTTGCCCAGCCGGTTCGCGGCCGGCACCAGGCAGCCCTCGAAGAGCAGCTCGGCGGCGGGGCAGGCGCGGATGCCCATCTTGCGTTCCTTGCGCCCGAAGCGGAAGCCGGGCGTGCCCTTTTCGACCAGGAAGGCGGTGATGCCCTCCCGCCCGCGGTCCGGGTCGACCGTCGCGAAAACGAGGTAGCGCTCCGCCTCCGGCGCGTTGCTGATCCAGATCTTGGTGCCGTCCAGGCGGTATGCCTCCGGGGCATCCGCGGAGCCGACGGGCGTCGCCCGCAGGCGGAGGGCCGCCGCATCGGAGCCGGCGTGGGGCTCGGTCAGGGCGAAGGCGCCGAGGGCGGTGCCGGCCATCATCGCCGGCAGCCACCGGGCGCGCTGCTCGTCCGTGCCCCAGGTCAGGACCGGGTACTGGGCCAGGATGTGGACGCTGAGCGTGACGGCCATGGCCATGTCCGCGCGGGCGACCTCCTCCATGACCAGCGTCCAGGCCCGATAGCTGAAGCCGGCCCCGCCGGCCGCCTCCGGGAAGGGCGCCGCGGTCAGGCCCAGTTCGCCCATCCGCGCGAACAGGCCGCGCTCGAAATGCTCGGCCTCGTCGCGATCCCCCGCCCCGGGCGCCAGCTCGCGCGTCGCGAAGTCGCGGGCAGTGTCGCGCAGCAGCGTCTCCTCGCCGCTGAGCGCGTCGGGCTCGCCCGGTGCGCTGCTCACCGCGGGTAGGTGTAGAAGCCGCGGCCGCTCTTCTGGCCCAGGCGGCCGGCCGCGACATGCTCGCGGAGCACCGTCGGCGGGGCCATGTGCGGCTGCCCGAAGCCCTCGAAGAGAACCTCCATGATGTGGAGGCAGACGTCGAGGCCGATGAAGTCGGCCAGCTCGAGCGGGCCCATGGGGTGGTTGAGACCCAGGCGCGCCCCGGCGTCGATGTCCTCGGGCGTGCCGATGCCCTCCTCGAGGGCGCGCATGGCCTCGGCCAGGTAGGGCATCAGGATCCGGTTGACGATGAAGCCGGGGCTGTCGCGGCTGACGATGACCTGCTTGCCGATCTCGGCCGCCCATCCTCGTACGGCCAGTTCGGTGACGTCGTCGGTCCGGGCGCCGCGGACGAGCTCGATGAGGGGCATCACCGGGACCGGGCTGAAGAAGTGCATGCCCACGACCAGCGGCCTCCGGCCCGGTGCGACCGACTCCGCCAGGCGGGTGATGCTGATCGAGCTGGTGTTGGAGGCCAGCACGGCGGCCGGCGGGGCGAGGCGGTCCAGGTCGGCCAGGAGGGCGCGTTTGACGACCTCGTCCTCGAAGACGGCCTCGACGACGAGGATGGTGCCCTCGGCCGCGGCTGGCAGGTCGGCGCTCGGGGAAATGCGGGCGAGCTGCTCGTCACGGGCCTCGGCCGTGAGCCGGCCCTTGACCACGGCCCGTTCGAGGTTGCCGGCGATCCGCTGGCGGCCGGCAGCGGCCCGGCCGAGGTCGGGCTCGTAGAGGGTCACGGGATGGCCGACTGCGGCGAAGACCTGGGCGATGCCATGGCCCATGAGCCCGGCGCCACAGACCAGCACGGGGCCTTGGATGGGCCCCTGCCCGGCGTTCGACGGAGCGGTCATCGGGGCCAGCCTACCCGACCGTGGAGCCTTCGGCGAGGAGGTCGAGCGCCCGATCTGCGGCGGCGTACGGGTCGAGGCCGTGGGCCGCCACGGCGGCCACGAGCGCCTCCATCTCGAGCGCCGGACCCGGCCCGGCCAGGCGGTCGCGCAGCCGCTCGGCGAGGATGCCCTCCACCTGGGCGCGGGCGCGCGTCAGGCGCACGGTGTCGGGCTCGCCGCGTTCCAGCGCCGCCCGCCGGGCCTTCGCCCGCCGGTCGAGCGCGGCCAGCAGCTGGGGTACCCCGGTGCCGTCGATGGCCGTGGCCAGGAGGACATCCGGCCGCTTCGGCCTTGGCCGCCCTTCGGCGAGCGCCGCCCGGTCGTACTGGGCGCCGACGGTGAGCATCGCGCGCAGCTGGGACGCCGCCCGCTGTGCACCGGGGCGGTCGCCCTTGTTGACGACGACGATGTCGGCCACCTCGAGCAGCCCGGCCTTGATGGCCTGGACCTCGTCGCCCATGTCGGGCGCCTGGACGACGACCGTGGTGTCGGCGATGGCCGTGACCTCGACCTCGGCCTGGCCGCTGCCGACGGTCTCGATGAAGACGAGCGGGAAGCCGACCGCGTCCAGGACGGCCGCCGCCGCGACCGTCGCCGTGGCCAGGCCGCCGGCGTGGCCGCGCGAGGCCATCGAGCGGATGAAGACGTCGCGGTCGGCGGCGTAGGCCTGCATCCGCACGCGGTCCCCGAGGAGCGCCCCGCCGGTGAGCGGGCTGGACGGGTCGATGGCGACCACGGCCACGGGACGGCCGCCCTTGCGCGACTCGGCGATGAGCGCGCCAACAAGCGTGCTCTTGCCGGCGCCCGGGGCACCCGTGACGCCCACGAGGTGGGCCGCGCCCGCCAGCGGGTAGAGGAGGCGGAGGGCCGCCTCGCCAGCGGCCGAGCGGTCCTCGATCTCGGTCAGGAGGCGGGCCAGGGCGCGTCGCTCCCCGGCTCGTGCCAGCTCGGCGAGCTCGCGGCCGCGGTCCGCGGCCGGCCTGGGGATGGCCGTGGTCACGCCCCCGCGCGCGACCGGACGTTGGCTCGGATGAAGTCGGCGACCGCGGCGATCGTCGTGCCCGGACCGAAGACCCCGGCGATGCCGGCCGCTTTGAGGGCCGGCACGTCCTCGTCGGGGATGATCCCGCCGGCGGTGACCAGCACGTCGTCGAGGCCCTCGGCGTGGAGGCCGGCGGTGATCTTGGGCAGCAGGGTCATGTGGGCCCCGGACAGGATCGACAGGCCGACCACGTCGACGTCCTCCTGGAGAGCGGCCGTGACGATCATCTCCGGCGTCTGCCGGAGGCCCGTGTAGATGACCTCGAAGCCCTCGTCGCGCAGGCCGCGGGCAAGGACCTTGGCCCCCCGATCGTGGCCGTCGAGGCCGGGCTTGGCGATGAGGACCTTGATGTGTCGGTCGGCCATGGCGACCATGATAGTGCCCGACGTTCGCGCCAAGGCGCCTCAGGCGAGCCCGGGCGGCCGCCGCTCGAGGTGGGCCAGGAACTCGGCGCGCGTCTTGTCGCGGCTACGGAAGATGCCCAGCACCGAGCTGGTGACCATGATCGTGCCCGGCTTGCGCACGCCGCGCATGACCGCACAGAGGTGGGTCGCCTCCATGACGACGCCGACGCCCTGGGGCTGCAGCCGTTCCTGGACGAAGTCCGCGATCTGCTGGGTCAGGCGCTCCTGTACCTGCAGGCGGCGGGCGAACATCTCCACGATGCGGGGGATCTTCGAGAGCCCGATGACCCGGCCCCGCGGGATGTAGGCCACCGAGGCCGTGCCGAAGAAGGGCAGCAGGTGGTGCTCGCAGAGCGAGTAGAAGGGGACGTCCTTGACGATGACCATCTCGCTGTAGTCGACCTCGAAGATGGCCCCGTTGATGAGCCGCTCGGGGTCGACTCGATAGCCGGCCGTCAGCTCGGCATACATCCGATGGACACGTTCCGGGGTCCGCACGAGCCCGGCCCGCTCGGGGTCCTCGCCGATCTCGACGAGGATCTCCCGGACGGCCTCCTCGACCGCGCCGTCGCGGCCGGGGCCGCCGGCTCCAGCCTCGTCGGCCGACATGTGCGCCGGCCAGGGGCGCTCCCCCATCTCGACCTCGATCTCCTCGACCATGGCCCGGACGTGGTCGGGCAGGCGGTCGTCGGTCATGGACACAGCGTCAGGCTCCCTGCGTGGGCGCCGATGGTACGCCCGGGCCGGTCCTCAGGCTGCGGCGCTATCCTGCCCCGATGGCCCATCCCCGCGTCGAGCAGCTCCGTTTCGCCCGGTCCGAGTGGCGCCGGGGCCTGCGCGGGCTGCGCGCCGCCGACGGCATCCGCCGCCTCGAACCGATGAACTCGATCTCCTGGATGGTCGGCCACCTGGCCTGGCACGAGCGCCTCATCTGGCTGGAGCGCGGCCAGGGGCTGAAGGTCGAGCCGGCCCTCGACCTCGTGGCCTCGGGTCTTCCGGCCAGCACCCCTCCGCTGGCCGAGATGTGGGCGGCCTGGCAGCGTGTCGTCGACCTGGCGGACCCCTTCCTCGACGCCCTGACCACGGCCGACCTGGAGCGCCGGCTGACTCACGACGGGCGCACCGATCCGCCCCTCGCCGGCACGCAGCTCCAGCGCATCACGTACCACTACTGGTGCCACATCGGGGAGGCCTCGGCGGTCCGCCAGATGCTCGGCCATCGCCGCCTGGCCCAGTTCGTCGGCGACATCGACGGCCAGGCGCCGTTCCGGCGCGAGCCGCACTAGGTCGTCGCGGCTCAGGCCGCGGGCTGGTCCCCGCCGCTCTTGGGGTCCTCCTCGTCGCTCCCCTCCTTGGCCGCCTTGCGGGCCCCGGAGACGGCCCGGCCGAGCGCCTCGCCGAGCTGCGGCAGGGTCTTCGGACCTCGGGCGACGAGGACGATGACGAGGATGATCACGAGGACGATGGCGATGTCGGGCATGCTGGGATGGTACCCCTCGCCGGTGGCGCATCCGACCGCGCCAGCCGGCGGGCTGACCGGGCCAGAGCGGTGCGGCTAGACTCGCGGCCACGATGCCCGACGAGGCCTCTGTCCAGGAGCGCTACGCCCCCGCCAGCGTCTGCTTCGGCTGCGGCCCGGCCAACGCCGCGGGCCTCCACATCCGGAGCTTTCCGGATCCGACGCGCGAGGGTGGCCTCGTCGCCATCTGGACGCCCGAGCCCCACCACCACGCCTTCGGCGACGTCCTCAACGGCGGGATCGTGGGCACGCTCCTCGACTGCCACGCCAACTGGGCTGCGGCCCTCGCGATCATGCGCGCCAAGGGCGAGAAGCGGCCACCGGCGACCGTCACGGCCGACTACGAGGTGCGCATGCTGGCGCCCACGCCGATGGGCGGCCCCCTCACGCTGCGCTCATGGCCGGTCGAGGCAGGCGGGCGACGGGCCACGTCGGAGGCGCACATGGAGGCGCCCGACGGGACAGTGACGGCCACCCTGCGGGGCCATTTCGTGGCCGTGCGCGAGGACCACCCGGCCCACGACCGATGGGAGTCGGGCTAGGCGCCGGGGACGGCCAGCAGGCCGCCGTCATCGGGTCGGAGGGTCATCGGGCGGTCTGCCCGGCGGAGGTCACGAGCCAGAGTAGCTCGGCGCTGACTTCGGCCGGACGATAGCGCATGAGGTTGTGAGCGACGCCCGCAAAGCGGGCGACGCGAGCCGACGCGAGCCCAGCCTGGGCCCGGGCCGCCAGGACATCGTCGAGGGCGAGGCGCCGCTCGCGGACGTCGGGATCGTCGGCGCCACCCGGCTCGGCGACGAGGACGAGGAGCGGCGCCACGAGCCCGGGCAGCACGGCCTCGGGCCGGTAGCCGAACATCGCGGTCACGGTCGCGGCCAGGGCGTGGCGCCGGACGACCGAACCGACCCGGCCGCTGTACTTCTCGTCCACCCGGGCCCGCTCGGCACGCTCCTGATCGGCATCCCAGCTGTCCGGATCCCAGTCGCGCCGGTCGGCCAGGTAGGCGTCCATCGAGGCCAGCATCTCGGGCGGCTCGGCCAGCCCACGCAGGAACTCCGCGTCGTCCATGCCCACCGCGGCTTCCAGCTGTTCCCAGCCGCCGTCGACGAGGGCGAGGCCCGCGACGGCCGCCGGCTGGACCCGCGCCGCGGTCGCCGCGACCTGAGCTCCGAACCCGTGGCCGGCCAGGACGGCGGGCGGGCCACCCGCGTCCGGCCCGAACCCGGCCGCCACGAGGACGGTCAGCAGGTCGAACGCCTGCGATGCGAGGTCGTAGCCGGTCTTCGGCGCCTCCGAGAGCCCGTGGCCGCGCAGGTCCATGGCCAGGACCCGGGTCCGGGCGCGCAGCCGGCGGGCGATCGGGGCCCACGTCCAGGCCGTCTGGGTCAGGCCGTGGACGAGCAGCAGCGGCGGCAGATCCGTGCCCGGGTCGCCCCAGTCGAGCACCTGGATCCGGTCGCCCGTGTCGAGGGTGACGAGGAGCGAATCCGGTTCGGCCGGGAGGTCGGGCCGCGGCACGGGCGGAGGCATCCCGGCGGAGGGCAGGCTCACGGTCGCTAGCATAGGCGGCCAGGGGTCCGGCTCCGGCCGGACCACGGCCTTGACGAGAAGGTGAGGACGAGGTGCCCCTTCGTGGTCGCGGGCAGCAGGCCCGTCGGCATCCCGGGCGCCGCTCGATGCGGGCAGGGGGGCGGGCGGACGCCTTCGAGCGCCTCGTCGAGCGTGCCCTCGACGGCCTGCCCGCGAACGTCCGGGGGCTGCTCGAGAACGTGGCCATCGTCGTCGAGGACGAGCCGGACGCGGCGACCCGCCGGGAGGAGGGGCTCGCCCCGGACGAGACCCTCTACGGGCTGTACGTCGGCACGCCGATCGTCGAGTACGGCGCGGACTGGGTTCCCTTCCCCAACAAGATCACCCTCTACCGGTCGCCCCTCGAGGAGGACTTCCCGGATCCGCACGAGCTGGCCGACGAAGTCCGGCGGACCGTCCTCCACGAACTCGCCCACCACGTCGGCTACGGCGACGAGCGCCTCGAGGACTTCGGGCTCGACTGAGGCCCGGAGCAGAGCCCGAGCAGGCTCGCTGGCGACGAGCCGTCAGTCGCCGGCCATTTCCAGGATGGCCGGCAGGCGGTCGAGGTCCATGTTGCCGCCGGAGGCGACGACGACCACGGTCTCGCCGTCGCGGACGGGGATCTGCCCTGCCAGCAGCGCGCCGAGGCCGGCCGCGCCGGCCGGCTCGAGGAGCTGCTTCATGCGTTCCAGGGCGAAGCGCACGCCGCGGGCGATCGTCGCCTCGTCGACGAGCACGATCGGCTCCAGGAGGCGGGTCGCGAGGGGGATCGTCCAGTCGCCGCCCGCAGCCGCTCCAAGACCGTCGGCGATCGACACCGGCGCGATGGGCACGGGCTTGCCCGCGGCCACGCCCAGGAAGAGGGCGTTGCTCGTCGCCGGCTCGACCCCGTAGACCCGGACCGCCGGGCGCAGCGCCCGGACGGCGCTGGCGATGCCGGTCGCGAGGCCGCCGCCGCCCGCCCCGACGACGATGACGTCCAGCGCAGGCACGTCCTGGAGGATCTCCAGGCCGACCGTGCCCTGGCCGGCGATGACGGCCGGATCGTCGTACGGGTGGATGAGCAGCGATCCGTCGCGCTCGGCCGATCCGCGGGCGTAGTCGAGCGAGTCGCCGAAGTGCGTCCCGTGGAGGACGACCCGGGCGCCGTAGCCCGCGATGGCGGCCGCCTTGGCCGGGGAGGCGCCCTCGGGCATCACGACCGTGACCGGCAGGCCTTCAGCGGCACCCGCGTAGGCGACCGCGATGCCGTGGTTGCCCGCGGAGGCGGCGACCAGGCCCCGGCGCCGCTCGGCCTCGCCGAGCTGCATGACCCGGTTCGTGGCGCCCCGCGGCTTGAACGACCCGGTCACCTGGAGATGCTCCGCCTTGACCAGGATGCGGGGCTGCCCGTCGCCGAGCCCGCCATCGCCGAGGGTCACTCCGAACCGCTGGCCGACCAGCCGCGCGGCGGTGCGTGACGAGAGCAGAGGGGTGTGGCGCACGCGCCCGGCGACACGACCGGCGGCCGCCTCGATCGCGGCGAGGGGGATCTCGCGCGGTGCCCCGTCAGGGCTTTCGGGACCCATGGCGGCGAGTATAGCCGGACTACTTGCACGTTTGCGCAAGTGGTGAGAGAATGCCCGCCGTGACGATCACAGCCTCCACCAGCGACCTCGAGCGGGAGCGCTATGCCGCCGTGGGGCGCGCCTTGGCCGACCCCAAGCGGCTGTGCGTGCTCGAGACGTTGGCCGCCGGCGAGCGCTCGGTCAGCGAGCTGTCGCGCGACGTGGGCTGCCAGGTGCCGAACATGAGCCAGCACCTCGCCGTGCTGCGCAGTGCCGGCCTCGTCGCCACCCGACGGGACGGCACGACCGTCTACTACCGACTCGCGGACCCCCGGGTCCTCGAGACGTACCGCCTCATCCAGTCGATCGCCCGCTAGGGCGCCGAGAAAGGGAACCAGGGCCGATGGCCGAGATCCGAGTCGCCACAGACGAGACCTTCGAACACGTGGTGCTGCACAACGACAAGCCCGTGGTGGTCGACTTCTGGGCCGCCTGGTGCGGGCCCTGCCGCCTCGTCGCCCCGGAGATGGAGAAGCTGGCCGAGAAGTACGCCGGCGTGGTCGACGTGGTCAAGGTCGACGTCGATGCCAACCCCGGCATCTCGCAGGCCTTCAACATCCTGTCCATCCCGACCATCGCCTTCTTCAAGCCAGGCGCCCAGCCGCAGGGCGTCGTCGGCTTCCGGCCGCTCGAGGCCCTCGAGCAGGCATTCGGTCTGGGCGACCTGCCCAAGCCGGCGCCCGTGAGCGCCGATACGGCCGTCAGCGCGGAAGGCTGAGCCTCGCCGCCAGCCCCAACCAGGCCGCGATCCGGTCGAGCGCGAAGCGATCGAGCGTCCGCGGCCTGAAGCCCACCCAGCCCGGGCCGCGGCCGGAGGCGAACGTGTCCGGCGTCCCCAGGGCCGCCGCGGCCACCTCGGGCCCGACACGGAACTCGGCCCCGGACGGCCCGAGCCCGGCCACGATCACCCCGTCGATCTCGTAATCGGCTTCTTCGCCGCGCGCGCGGCGTGTCGCGCCGACGGCGCCGGCCGCTTCGTCGATGACGGCCGCGAGGCGGTTCACGAAGCTGCCGCCACGAAGGCCGCCAGCTCCGGGCGATGCGCCTCGACGTGGCCGGTCATCTCGTCGTCGAAGAAGCGGAGCAGCCCGCGGGGTTAGACAGCAACGGGTTCGCGGTATTCGCCGAAGACGGCCCGGAAGACGCCGCACATCTCGCCCAGCGTGGCATAGGCGTTGGCGCACTCGAGCAGGGCGGGCATGACGTTGGCCTCCGTCGAGCCGGGCCGCGAGGCCAGGTCGCGGAGCCGGGCGAGGGCGGCCGCGACGGCCTCGCCGTCACGTTCGCGGCGGACCCGCTCGAGGCGTCCGAGGTGCGCCCGCAACGAGGCCGCGCTGACCTGCAGCAGGGGGATGGCCACGACCTCGGCCGGGTCGGCCTGGACGTTGACGCCCACGACCTCCCGTTCGCCGGCGTCGAACTCGCGCTGGTAGCGATAGGCGGCATCGGCGATCTCACGCTGGGGATAGCCGGCCACGATGGCCGCCACCATCCCGCCCTGCTCATCGATCTCGTCGAGGTAGCGCCAGGTCGCCCGCTCCGTCTCATTCGTGAGGGCCTCGACGTACCAGGATCCGCCCAGCGGGTCCACGGTCGCGGCCACGCCGGTCTCGGCGGCGATGATCTGCTGCTGCCGGAGGGCCAGCAACGCGGCCTCCGCGGAGGGCACCGCCCAGGCCTCGTCGTAGGCGTCGGTGTGGAGCGACTGGGTCCCGCCCAGGACGGCCGCCAGCGCCTGGAGGGCGACCCGGGTGAGGTTGTTGAGGGGCTGCTGGGCGGTCAGCGAAACCCCCGCCGTCTGGGTATGGAAGCGCATCCATGTCGAGCGCTCGTTCTCGGCCCGGTAGCGCTCGGTCATCAGCTTGTACCAGATCCGCCGCGCGGCCCGGAACTTGGCGATCTCCTCGAAGAAGTCACTGTGGCTGTTGAAGAAGAAGCTCAGGCGCGGCGCGAAGTCGTCGATGCGCAGGCCGCGGGCGAGGGCTGCTTCGACGTAGGCCATCCCGTCGGCGATCGTGAAGGCCAGCTCCTGGACGGCCGTCGAGCCGGCCTCCCGGATGTGGTAACCGCTGATCGAGATGGTGTTCCAGCGAGGCAGCTCGCGGGTCCCGAACTCGATCGTGTCGGTCACCAGGCGGAGCGACGGCTGGGGCGGGAAGAGGAACTCCTTCTGGGCCACGAACTCCTTGAGGATGTCGTTCTGGGTCGTGCCCTCCAGGGCGGCCCGGGGGAAGCCCCGCTTCTCTGCCGCGGCGATGTACATCGCCCAGATCGGCGCGGCCGGCGAGTTGATGGTCATCGACGTGCTGACCCGGTCGAGCGGCAGCTGGTCGAGCAGGACCTCCATGTCGGCCAGCGACGAGACGGCCACGCCACAGGTCCCGAACTCGCCCTCGGCGGCGGGATCGTCGGTGTCGTAGCCGTACAGCGTGGGCATGTCGTAGGCGATCGAGAGGCCGGTCTGGCCGGCGGCCAGGAGTTGTCGGAAGCGGGCGTTGGTGTCCTCGGCCGCGCCGAAGCCGGCGAACATGCGCATCGTCCAGAGCCGGCTCCGGTAGCCGCTCGCGTGGAGACCCCGGGTGAAGGGCGGCTCGCCCGGCAGGCCCACGTCGCGGAGCGGCTCGAAGCGGTCCCAACGGCCCCGCCGGAGCGGGTCACCTTGGCCGTCCTGCGCCGTGGGCCCCCCACCCCCGGCCTGCGGACCCGACCAGCTGGAGGGGCCGTAGAGGGCATCGATCTCGACATCGCTGATCGTCGTGAAGCGCTCCCGCCGTTGCGGCGTGCTCCGCCGCGCCGCAGGCAGGACCTGCTCGCGCCACCGCCGCTCGCGCTCGGGCCAGCCCTCGTCCATGCGCCCGACTCTAGCACCTGGGCCCCGCGCGCCGGACCGGAGCCCGGCGGTGGCGCGACCGCGGCGGCCGCCAGCGTGGGTCGCCGACCCGGCCTACCCTTGCCGGCGATGCCTCCCATCCCGGCCCGCGCGGCGGCGCTGATCGTCGTTGCGCTCCTCCTCGCCGCCTGCGCCGGCGCCGACGAACAGCGCCTGGCCGGCTTCTACCCCGATCTGGAGGCGCTCCTGCCGGCCGCGTTCGAGGGGGTCGCGCCGGCCAGCCTCGACAGCGGCCGCTACTGCTCGGCGAACACGCTCGGCTCGCTCCTCGCCGCGGGCGTCAGCGAGCTGCACTTCGCCGGCGCGACGTGGCCGGACCAGGGCGGGCAGACCGGCCTCGCCATCGTCGTGTACCGGGCGCCCGGCCTGACCGCCGATGCGGTGGCCGACTCGTTCGCGTCGGGCGCCGGCGAGGCGCGCGGCGTCAACCAGGTCCACGCCCTGGCCATCGAGGTCGCCGGCGTGCCGGGCGTGAGCATCACGGCGATGTCCGGCGACCGGCCCCAGATCGTGATCATCCGGCCCTTCGGCCCGGCCGGTACGGTGGCCGTCGTGATCGGCTCGGGCGTCGACGAGGCGCGCGTGCTCGCGGCCGCGCAGACGTTCGGGGGGCCCTGACCAGAACACAGGTCAGCCGCGGGAAGCGAGGTCAGCCGCGCGACGGCCAGCCCGGACTCGGGCGCTTCGTGCGGCGTTCGATGCCTCGCTCGTCCAGATCGGCCTGGATCACCCTCGCCCGCACGACCAGCTCGCGGTCGCGGGTGATGGTCCGGGCGATCCAGTCGATATAGGTCGGCTCGAAGGCCGCCACCTCGCCCAGCGTGTGGCCGCGGAAGCGGCCGAACTCGAGGGCCGTGGCCAGCGACTCGTCGAGGCTGGGCAACTGCGCCCGCCCGCGGGTCCGGCGGGTGCGCAGCGGCCCCGTCGGCTGGCTCGCCCGGAGAGGCTCGGGCCCGGAGGCGCGCTCGCGGGCGCTGACCGGCCGGTGGCCGCGAAGGGGCGACGCGCCGTTGCTCGTCGTCGCGTTGCGGCGATGGAACGCCCGGGTCGTATCGAAGCGGGCGGTGATGGGCCGGACCGCCGGAGCGGCCGGATCGCTGGCCCGGGCAGCGGCGCCGGACCCGTTGCCCCCCGCCGACCCGCCGTTCGCGCCGGCCCGGCCGGACGGCTCGGGGTGGGCCGCGTCGTAGATCGCCCGGCGGCCGGCGTCGCGGAGCAGGTCGTAGGCCGCGTTGACGCGGGCCATGCGCCGGGTCCGGTCGGCAGCATCGGCGGCATCGGTGCCCGCCCGGTCGGGGTGCAGCTCCCGGGCCAGAGTCCGCCAGCGCCGCTTCAGCGCGGCGTCACCCGCGCCCCGTTCGACGTCCAGGACGCGGTAGGGATCCCCCCGGAAGGTCTCTCGTGGCACGTGCCCGAGCCTAGCACGCCCTGCCACGAGCACCCCCTCGCACCCTGCCGCGACGGTACGAAGGTCCTACGGTCCGCCATCCCCCCGGGCGGTGTCTGCCCGGTGCGCGGGCGCCCAGACTGCTCTCGATGCCCCGAGCCCGCCGGTCCGCCACGCTCACGGTCGTGCCTGTGCGCGTCCGGCCGCTGCCTTCGCGTGGCTCCCTCGACGACCGCGTCCGGCCGGCCCTCATGAAGGGCGGGGGCGACCAGCGGGCCTACCAGGACGCGCTTCATCAGACGGCCCTGGGCCTCATGCAACGGCTCGACCAGAAGGAGCTCCTGCTCTCGATCGCCACCCGGGCGGCCGCTCTCGTGGGCACCGAGCACGCCTACGTCTATCTCGCCGACCCGGCCCACGAGGCGCTCGAGGTGGCCATCGGCATCGGCGTCTACGAGAGCTACGTCGGCTACCGGCTGCGCTGCGGCGAGGGCGTGGCCGGCCGCGTCTGGGCCAGCGGGAACGCGGTCAACGTCGCGGATTACGACACCTTCGCGGGTCGCTCGGCGGACTTCCCGCGGGGCGAGTTCCGGGCGGTGATGGGCGTCCCGCTCACGTCGGGGCAGGAGGTCGTGGGCGTCCTGGGCCTGAGCTTCACCGAGCCCGAACGGCGCTTCGAGGCCGAAGACGTGGAGATGGTCGGCCGCTTCGCTCAGCTGGCCTCGATCGCCCTCGACAACTCCCGGCTCTACTCGATCTCCCAGGGCGAGATCGCCGAGCGCACCCGCGCGGCGGCCGCCCACGAAGCCAACGAGCAGCGTTACCGGCTGCTCTTCGAGGCCAATCCCCTGCCGATGTGGGTCCACGACGTCGAGACGCTCGACTTCCTCGACGTCAACGAGACCGCCCGCCAGTCCTACGGCTGGACCCGTGAGGAGTTCCTGGCGATGACCATCGACGACCTCCGGCCGCCGGGCGAGACCACCCGCCTGGCCCGCAGCCAGGGCGACCATGGCGAGGGCGTGACCATCGAGACGCGCCATCGGCGTCGGGACGGGTCGATCATCGACGTCGAGGTCACCACCACCGCCTTCGAGTTCCAGGGTCGAGAGATGCGCCTCGTCCTTGCCCATGACGTGACCGCGCGGCGTCAGCTCGAGGAGCAGCTCACCCGCCAGGCCTTCCACGACGATCTGACCCGGCTACCCAACCGCTCGCTCTTCCACGACCGCCTCGAGCACAGCCTCTCGCGGCGGCGCCATCGCGAGTCGCTGGCGGTCCTCTTCATCGACCTCGACCGCTTCAAGGTCGTCAACGACAGCCTCGGCCACGGCGCCGGCGACCGGCTCCTGGAGGAGTTGGCCGGCCGGCTGTCCGTCTGCGTGCGCAGCGGCGACACTCTGGCCCGCCTGGGCGGCGACGAGTTCACGGTCCTGCTCGAGGACCTGTCCGACAGCGGCGAGGCGGTCCGGGTCGTCGAGCGCATCCTGGAGGCCACCCGGGCGCCCTTCTATCTGGCCGGCCACGAGGTCGTCCTCTCGGCCAGCGTCGGCGTCGCCTTCGGGCTGCCCGGCCACACCCAGCCCGACGACGTGATGCGCCAGGCGGACGTCGCCCTCTACCGCGCCAAGTCGGCCGGAGGCGACCTCTTCGTCGTCTTCGACGAGGCCATGAACGCCCAGGCGCTCGATCGGCTCGACCTGGAGACGGACCTGCGCCACGCCCTCGAGCGGGACGAGCTGCGGCTCCATTACCAGCCCGAGGTCGACCTCGCCAACGGCCATATCGTGGGCGTCGAGGCCCTCGTCCGCTGGGCGCACCCGCAGCGCGGCCTGCTGCCGCCCGAGCACTTCATCCCCATGGCCGAGGAGATCGGCCTGATCATGCCCATCGGCCAGTGGGTCCTCGACGAGGCCTGTCGGCAGGCCCGGACCTGGCTCGACGACCTGCCCAAGGGCCGCCCTCCGCTGGTCAGCGTCAACCTCTCGGTGCGCGAGTTCCAGCAGGCGGACGTCGCGGAGCGGGTCGGGCGGAGCCTGGCCAAGGCGGGCCTGCCCGCGAGCATGCTCCGCCTGGAGATCACCGAGAGCATGATCCTCGAAACCTCCGCGCGCGCCGAGTCGCTCGTGGCGTCCCTGCGCGAGCGCGGCGTGGGCGTCGCCCTCGACGACTTCGGGACCGGCTACTCGTCGCTGAGCGCCATCCGGCGGCTCCGCGTCGACACCCTCAAGATCGACCGCTCGTTCATCGCCGGGATCCACGAGAGCCCCCTGGACGTGGCCATCGCCGAGGCGATCGTCCGGCTGGCCCACGCCCTGGGCATGGACGTCGTCGCCGAGGGCATCGAATCCGACCTCCAGCGCCGGCCGCTGCGGGCCATCGGCGTCGACCGCGGCCAGGGCTTTCACTTCGGCCGGCCCGTGCCGGCGGCCGAGATGCGCGCCCTGCTCCTCTCGGGCGAGCCCCTGGGCATGGGCGATGCCGTCCAACGGGCGGTGCGCTGAGCCCCCGCCCCCGTGCGCTATCGTCGGCGCATGCACCTCCCCTTCGAGCCGCCGCTCGAACCGATGCTGGCCAAGGCGGCCGATGCTATCCCAGGCGGGCCCGGCTGGCTGTACGAGCCGAAGTGGGATGGCTTCCGGGCCATCGTCTTCCGCGACGGTGACGAGACCTTCATCCAGAGCCGCGACCTGAAGCCCCTCGACCGCTACTTCCCGGAGCTGGCGGCCCCGCTCCGGGCCAGCTTGCCGGATCGCTGCGTCGTCGACGGCGAGGTCGTCATCCGGGACGAGCAGGGCCTGGACTTCGAGGCCCTCCTGCTGCGCATCCATCCCGCCGCCTCGCGCGTCGCCCTGTTGGCAGCCGAGACGCCGGCCTCGTTCGTGGCCTGGGACCTCCTGGCCATCGGCGACGACGACCTCCGCGCCCGGCCCCAGGCCGAGCGGCGGGCCCGCCTCGAGCGCGAGATGGCCGGGGCGCGTCCGCCGGTCCACCTGACCCCCGCGACGACCGATCCGGCCACCGCCGCAGATTGGTTCGAACGCTTCGAGGGGGCCGGCCTGGATGGCGTCGTGGCCAAGCCGCTGGAAGCGCCATACCAGCCCGGCAAGCGGGCGATGACGAAGATCAAGCACCAGCGCACGGCCGATTGTGTGGTGGCCGGTTTCCGCTGGCACAAGAACGGGCCCGGGACGCTCGTCGGTTCGCTGCTCCTGGGCCTCCTCGAC
>JBIOIE010000017.1:0-15891 GCA_044449605.1 Candidatus Limnocylindrales bacterium
CGGGCGCGGAAACTCCCGAGGCGAGGTGCTCGACCACCGCCAGCAGGTCGGCGTCGGTGACCTCCTTCTTGGCGTCGGCCAGGGCGATGACCTCGCGGTAGGCGGCATCGAGCGCCTCGCCCTCCAGCTCGTGGCCCAACTGGCGCAGCTTGCCCTGCAGGCCCCGCCGCCCGGAGAGCTTGCCGATCGAGAGGGTCGAGCCGGACAGGCCGACCGACTGGGGGGTCATGATCTCGTAGGTCAGCGGGTTCTTGAGCACGCCGTCCTGGTGGATGCCCGACTCGTGGGCGAAGGCGTTGCCGCCCACGACCGCCTTGTTGGGCTGGACGACGAAACCGGTCAGGTAGCTGACCAGGCGGCTGGCGGCGGTGATCTGCTCCGTGGCCACCCGGCTGGCCAGCTCCGGGAACTGGGTCGGCCGGGTGCGCAGCGACATCACGACTTCCTCGAGGGAGGCGTTGCCGGCGCGCTCGCCGAGGCCGTTGATGGTCACCTCGACCTGGCGCGCGCCGGCCTGCACCGCGGCCAGGGTGTTGGCCGTGGCCAGGCCCAGGTCGTTGTGGCAGTGGACGCTGACCACGGCTTCGCGGCCGACCCGCTCGACGACCGCCCCGACCAGCTTCCCGAACTCGGCGGGGATGGCGTAGCCGACGGTGTCCGGGATGTTCACGGTGCTGGCGCCGGCGTCGACCACGGCCTCATAGACGCGGAGCAGGAACTCGGGGTCGGTCCGGCTGGCGTCCTCGGCGCTGAACTCGATCTCGGCGTCCGGGCCCAGCGCCTTGCGGCCGTAGCGGACCCATTGCACGGCCGCTGCCAGCGCCTCCTCGCGGGTGGCGCGCAGCTTGTGCTTGAGATGGATGTCACTGGTGGCGATGAAGACGTGGAGGTGCGGCCGCTCGGCGATCCCGATGGCCTCGACGGCCCGTTGCGGATCGCCGTCCTTGCAGCGCGCCAGGGCCGCGACGGCGACGCCCTTCGTCTCCCGGGCGATGCGGTGGACGGCGTCCCAGTCGCCCGGCGAGGCGGCCGGGAAGCCCGCCTCGATGACGTCGACGTTGAGGCGCACGAGCTGCCGGGCGACCTCGAGCTTCTCCTCCGCGGTGAGCCCGGCGCCGGGCGCCTGCTCGCCGTCGCGCAGGGTCGTGTCGAAGACCCGGATGCGACGGGGATCCCAGCCCGCCGCGCCGACGCCGCTCATGGGCGGCCAGCCGCAGTCGACGCGCTGGCCTGGGCCTGCCCGGCCCGGACCTCGACCGGGTTGAGCCACTTCATCTGGGCCCGCAACTCGGTGCCGACGCGTTCGATCTGGTGGTCGCTCTCGGCCTCACGCATGGCCGCGAAGCCGGCCCCGCCCGACTCGCGCTCGGCGATCCAGCGCGCCGCGAAGGAGCCGTCCTGGATCTCGCCGAGGACTTCGCGCATCGTGCGCCGGACGTGGTCGTCGATGATCCGCGGCCCGGAGACGTAATCGCCGAACTCGGCCGTGTCGCTGACGCTGAAGCGCATGAAGTTGAGGCCGCCGCGGTACATCAGGTCGACGATGAGCTTCAGCTCGTGCATCGTCTCGAAGTAGGCCAACTCGGGCTGGTAGCCGGCCTCGACGAGCGTCTCGAAGGCCATCTTGACGAGCGCCGCGGTGCCGCCGCAGAGCACGGACTGCTCGCCGAACAGGTCGGTCTCGGTCTCCTCGGCGAACGTCGTCTCGAGCACGCCCGCCCGGGTGCAGCCGAGGGCCCGGGCGTAGGCCAGGGTGCGCGCCCGGCCGGTGCCGCTCTCGTCGCGCTGGACGGCGAAGAGGGCCGGCACGCCGCCGCCCTCCACGTAGACGGAGCGGAGCAGGTGGCCGGGGCCCTTGGGCGCGACCATGCCAACGTCGATGCCGGCCGGCGGGTCGATCCGGCCGAAGTGGATGTTGAAGCCGTGGGCGAACATCAGCAGCTGGCCGGGCCGCAGATGGGGCGCGATCTCGGCGTCGTAGACGCCCTTCTGCTCGGTGTCGGGGACGAGGATCATGACCGCGTCGGCGGCCTGGACCGCCTCGGCCACCGTGGCCACCTTGAGGCCGGCCTCGGCGGCCAGGGCCCGGCTCTTCGAGGTCGGCTTCAGCCCGACCACGACGTCGACCCCCGAATCGCGCAGATTGAGGGCGTGCGCATGGCCCTGGCTGCCATAGCCGACGATGGCCACCGTGCGGCCATCGAGGGCGGCGGGGTCCGCGTCGGCGTCGTAGTACATGCGTGCGCCCATCAGGCCTTCTCCTCGAATGCGACGACCTGGCCGCCGCGCAGCATGACCACGCTGCCCGTGCGCACCAGCTCCTTGATGCCGAAGGGGGTCACCAGCTCGATCAGCCGGTCGATGTCGTCCTCGGTGCCGGTGGCCTCGACGACGACCGAATCGGTGGCCAGGTCCACGACCCGACCCTTGGCCATCTCGACGATCTTGACGATCTCGCCGCGGTTGGCGTTCGTGGCCCGGATCTTGACCAGCGCCAGCTCGTGCTCGATGCGCCGTTCGGCGGTCACGTCCTGGACCTTGAGCACGTCGATGAGCCGGTAGAGCTGCTTGCTGACCTGCTCCACGCCGTAGTCGTCGCCGTGCAGCGTGATCGTCATCCGGCTGACGGTCGGGTCCTCGGTGTGGCCGACGGCCAGCGACTCGATGTTGAAGCTGCGGGCGCGCATGAGGCTGGCGACCCGGTTCAGGACGCCCGGCCGGTCGTTGACGATGGCCACCAGCACGTGGCGACGCTTCTCCCCCGAGCCGGGCACGTAGCGGGCCGCCGGCGCACTGTGGGCGGGCTGTGCGGCGTCGGGCTGATCCGTCGTGCTCATTCGTCCGCCCCGCCCCATTTCTCGATGAGGTCGGAGAGGCCCTTGCCGGCCGGCATCATCGGGAAGATGTTCTGTTCCTCGGCGATCTCGAACCAGATGAGGGCCGGACCTTCGACCGCCTGCGCCGCCCGGATGGCGTCGTCGACATCATCGGGCCGAGAGGCCTTCCAGGCGGGGATACCGTAGGCCTCGCAGAGCTTCAGGTAGTCGGGCCCGAAGAGGCTGGCCGAGTGGTAGTTGCCGGCATAGATGATCTCCTGCCACTGCCGGATCATGCCCAGCTTCTTGTTGTCGAAGAGGGCGATCTTGACCGGGATGTGGTCCTGGACGAGGGTCGCCAACTCCTGGACCGTCATCTGGAAGCCGCCGTCGCCGGCGATGGCCCAGGTCTCCTTGTCGGGCCGCCCGAGGGCCGCGCCCATGCCCGCCGGCATCGAGTAGCCCATCGTCCCCAGGCCCCCCGAGCTGAGGTGCGAATTGGGCCGCCGGAAGCCGCCGTAGCGGGCCAGCCACATCTGGTTCTGGCCGACGTCGGCCACCAGCGTGGCGTCGTGGCCGGTCAGTTCGCCGATGCGGGCGACCACGAAGTCCGCGGACAGCACGCCGCCCCGCCAGCCGCCCGAGCCGTGCCAGCTGGAGTGCTCGGACTCGGCCCGCCAGGCGGCCAGCTCGGCGAAGTAGTCGGCCCGCTCCTCGGGCCGGCGCTCGGCGACGAGCGGCGTGAGCGCCCGCAGTACCCGCCCCACGTCCCCGACGATGGGCACGTCCACGGCGACGTTCTTGCCGATCTCACTGGGGTCGACGTCGACGTGGATGATCCGGGCGCCGGGCGCGTAGGTGCTGACCTTGCCCGTCACCCGGTCGTCGAAGCGCATCCCCAGCGCGATGAGCAGGTCGGCCGACTGGATGGCCCGGTTGACGTGCTTCCAGCCGTGCATGCCCATGTAGCCGTAGCTGAGGGGATGCGTCTCGTCGATGGCGCCGATGCCCAGGAGCGTGTGGGCGACGGGGACCTGGGCTCGCTCGGCGAAGGCCCGCAGCTCGTCCCAAGCCTCGGCCACCAGGACGCCATGGCCGGCCAGGATGACCGGGCGCTTGGCCGCGTCGATCTCCCTCGCCGCGAGCCGGAGCTGGCGCGGGTGGCCGTCGAGGTTGGGCCGGAAGCCGGGCAGGCCGGCCACGACCTCCTCGGGGGTCGGGTGTGGGGCGCGCGTCTCCTGCTGGAGCGCGTCCTTGGTGATGTCGACGTGGACCGGCCCCGGCCGGCCGGAGCGGGCGATGTGGAAGGCCTCGGCGATGACCCGGGGCAGGTCGTCGGCGTCGCGGACGAGGTAGTTGTGCTTGGTCATGGGCAGGGTGATGCCCGTGATGTCGATCTCCTGGAACGCGTCCTTGCCGATCAGCGCAGCGGGCACGTTGCCGGTGATGGCCACGACCGGGATCGAGTCGAGCTGGGCGGTGGCGAGACCGGTGACGAGATTCGTCGCCCCCGGGCCGGAGGTGCCCAGGCACACGCCGACCCGGCCGGTCGCCCGGGCGTAGCCGTCAGCGGCGTGGGCCGCGCCCTGCTCGTGGCGGACGAGGACGTGGCGCAGGTCGGGATAATCGCCGAGCACGTCGTAGATGGGCAGGATCACCCCGCCCGGATAGCCGAACAGCACGTCGGCGCCCTGGCGCAGGAGGGCTTCGAGGACCACGTCCGCGCCGATACGGGTGCGGCCGCGCGGTTTCGCCTCGTGGAACATCGTCGAGCGCGCCCGCTCCACGGCGGCCGCGGCAGGCGTGCCGGCGGCCGGGACGTGGCGGCCCGTGGTGCGCTTGGTGACCGTCATCGCGCGGTCGGTGGCCTCCTCGGTGCGGGTCGTTGTGGTGCGGTCGGCTCCAGTGTGCGGGTCGGGTCGTCGCCCTGCCTGGCCAACGAAAAGACCCTCGCCGTTCGGCGAGGGTCCCGTTGGGTCCTGACGTGGCGCCGTTGCTAGCGGCGTTCCCCTCGTCTCCCACCGGGCTCCCGCCGGGGGCCGATGATGAGGCCGACAAGGCCCAGCAGGCCGATGCCGACCGATCGAAGGAGGTCGAGAAGGGAAACCTTGCCGTCGCCGAGGAGCGCGGCGGGGGCCATCGAGACGCGTCGGCCGTCCGTCGTCACGACGACGGCGGCGAACTCGCGGCGCTGGTTCCCGTGATCCACGCTCGACCTCCGCTGGGGGCAGGGTGCGCGGAGTCTAGACGAGGTGGGGTGCGCTGTCCACCACTGCCGAAAGTCCGGGTCGGCGGCTGGTACCTGCTCGCCAACTCCGCTTTAATTCGTCGGAGACATGGTCATGCGCCCAGGCCCTCGGGTAGTTCGGTCGTGGGCCACGCTGCGGCTGGTTCGATGTCTGTCAGAAATAGCCACGGGCCCAGGTCCGCCGGAGCGATAGCAAAGACGCCGGCTGTCGATGCAGTGATGTCTGTGAGGCATGGACCCGCGTGGAGGAGGCACCAGCGCGGCCGCTCGAACCTGCTTAGCCATCGAGCTATTCCTGTAGGTGATCAAGTCGGCGCCGTGCCCGCGATGAGGGCCCGTGGACCGCCATCTGATCCAATGCCGACATGCCGATCAGCGCGACCTCCAAACGCCACCCGCCGGGGCGGCTCCGCAATCAGCGCGATCTCCGACGCGCCATCGGGTTGGAGATCCGCCAGGCCCGTGAAGACGCTGGCGTCAGCCAGGCGCTTCTCGCGCGCCACGTTGGCATCAGCCAGGGATACCTCAGCCGCATCGAGTCCGGCGAAGCGGAAGCCACGGTGACCGTCCTGGCGCAGATCGCGCGGGTGCTGGGCGGTCGGCTGCGAGTGCGCTTCGAGCCCGGCTCAGGCCCGCTCATCCGCGATCACCTCCAGGCGGCCATGCTCGAGGCCCTGCTGCCGCTGCTCCACCCACGATGGGCGCGGTTCCTGGAAGTCCCGGTCCATCGGCCGGTCCGCGGCCTCATCGATCTGGTGCTCGCGGACCCGACGCCGAATCTCCTCCTCGCCACGGAGGTCCACTCCCAGGTTCGCCGCCTCGAGCAGCAGGTCCGCTGGGCGAATGAGAAGGCCGCCGCGCTCGCTAACGAGCCACAGCTAACACCGCGCCGCGCGGACGACCCACCGACGATCTCGCGGCTGCTGGTCCTGCGCTCGACCCAGGCGACGCGGGCGCTGGCCAGGAACTACGGCCACGTGTTGACCGCCGCATATCCGGCCGATCCCCGGGAGATTCGTGCGGCGCTGACCAGCGACAGGCCCTGGCCCGGAGCCGGGATCATCTGGATGGAGGTCGACCACGGTGTTGCGCACCTGATCGACCGGCGGGCCCGAACGTAACCCTCTGCTAGGCTCTTAGCTCCATGTCAGAAGTGAAGCCGCGACCCCGCACGCTCGTCGAGAAGATCTGGGACGAGCATGTCGTGGCCGACGAGCCGGGCGCCCCGACGATCCTGGGCATCGACCTCCACCTCGTCCACGAGGTCACCAGCCCACAGGCCTTCAGCGGCCTGCGCGAGCGCGGGCTGGCCGTCCGACGACCCGGACAGACGGTCGCGACGGCGGACCATTCGATCCCCACCCACGACCGCGGCCTGCCCATCCTCGACCTCCAGGCCGCCTTCCAGGTCCAGCAGCTCGAGCGCAACTGCCGCGAGTTCGGCATCCCGGCCTACCTGCTCGGCTCGGCGGAGCAGGGCATCGTCCATGTCATCGGGCCGGAGCTGGGGCTGACCCAGCCGGGCATGACCATCGTCTGCGGCGATTCACACACGGCGACCCACGGCGCCTTCGGGGCCCTCGCCTTCGGCATCGGCACGAGCGAGGTCGAGATGGTGCTGGCGACCCAGTGCCTGCTCCAGCGCCGGCCGCGGACCTTCGAGGTACGGGTCGATGGGCGGCTGCGACCCGGCGTGAGCGCCAAGGACATCATCCTGGCCCTCATCGCCCGGATCGGCATCGCCGGCGGCACCGGCCACGTCTTCGAGTACACCGGCGAGGCGATCCGGGCTCTCTCGATGGAAGAGCGCATGACCGTCTGCAACATGAGCATCGAGGGCGGGGCGCGGGCCGGGCTCATCGCCCCCGACGAGACGACCTTCGAGTACCTCCGTGGGCGGCGCCACGCGCCCCAGGGCCGCGATTGGGACGCCGCGCTGGAGCGCTGGCGGCGGCTGCCCTCCGACGAGGAGGCGACCTACGACGCTTCGATCAGCCTGGCGGCGGGCGACCTCGAGCCGATGGTGACCTACGGCACGAACCCGGGCATGGGCATCCCGGTCACGGGCCGTGTCCCGGCCCCCGCCGAACTGCCCGAACCCGCCCAGCAGCGCGCGCTCGAGAAGGCCCTCGCCTACATGGACCTGCGGCCCGGCCAGGCGCTCCTCGGCCAGCGCCTCGACGTCGTCTTCATCGGCTCCTGCACCAACAGCCGCATCAGCGACCTGCGCCAGGCGGCCGCGGTCCTCGCCGGCCGCCACGTCGCCCCGGACCTGCGCGTGCTGGTCGTGCCGGGCTCGCAGCAGGTCAAGGCGCAGGCCGAGCGGGAGGGCCTCGACGAGGTCTTTCGGGCCGCCGGCGCCGAGTGGCGCGAGGCCGGCTGCTCGATGTGCATCGCCATGAACGGCGACGAGCTGGCAGCCGGCCAGTACGCGATCAGCACCAGCAACCGCAACTTCGAAGGCCGTCAGGGCAAGGGCGGACGGACGTTCCTGGCCTCGCCCCTGACCGCGGCCGCATCCGCGCTGAGCGGCGTCATCAGCGATCCGCGCACGCTGCGGTCGGGGATCGGCGCATGAGCGCGCCTTTCGAGTCCTTCAGCAGCCGGGTCATCCCCCTGCCCGCGGAGAACGTCGACACCGACCAGATCATCCCGGCCCGCTTTCTCAAGACGACCGACAAGTGGGGCCTCTCGGAGTCGCTCTTCGCCGATTGGCGCTTCGCGGCCGACGGCGAACCGGTGCCCGGGTTCGTCCTCAACAGGCCCGAGATGCAGGGCCGGCGGATCCTCATCGCCGGGGACAACTTCGGCTGCGGATCGTCGCGCGAGCACGCCCCCTGGGCCCTGACGGCCTGGGGCATCCGGGCCATCCTCTCGACCTCGTTCGCCGACATCTTCCGGGCCAATGCCCTGAAGAACGGCCTGCTCCCCATCGTCGTCGAGGCCCAGCGCCACCGCCAGCTGCTGGAGATGGTCGAGGCCGACCCGGACGCCGAGCTGAGCGTGGACCTCGAGGCTCAGCTCGTGCACCTGCCCGGCGACGAGGACCTGCCCTTCGACGTCGATCCCTTCGCCCGGAGGATGCTCCTCGAGGGCACCGACGAGATCGGCTACCTGCTCCGCCGGGAACCGGTCATCGCCGCCTACGAGGCTGGCCACCCGGCGCGCGTTGACACCCTCGCCGGCCGGGGCTGAGGGCAGGCCGGGGCGTGCTCGGGTTCCTCATCAGGCTCCTCCTGGTGGGGGCACTCGTCGGGCTCGTGGGCGGGGTCGGCCTGGCCGTGCTGGTGACGCCGAAGACGTGCACGCCCGACACCGGCGTGACCGGGACGAGCGTCCTCTTCGCCAGGTGGGACGCATTCGTGCACGGGGCGCCCCCGCAGCAGGTCACCTTCGACGAGGCCCAGGCCACGGCGGCCCTCCAGGAGGCCCTGACGCTCGCCGACGTGCCGATCGCCCAGGTCCGGGTGCACTTCTGCGCCGACGGCACGGCCGAGCTGGCCTTCGGCTACGGGTTGGGGCCGGTCGAGGCCCACGGCCTGGCCGTCGGCACCATCCCCGCCGGTTCGCCGCTCCGGCTGCGGATCGTCCGCGTCGTCATCGGCGGCCTGCCGACGGCGGTCACCGACCTCGCCCTGGACCGGCTGCGGACGCTCCTCGAGCCGATCACGACGCTGAGCCTCAGCGGGCCGATCGACCGCGTCCAAGTCAGCCGCGGCGCGATCGTCATCTTCCACGACTGAGGGCGGACAGGCCGAGGACCGGGTACGCTGCGCCGGTCGTCACGTCCGCTGAGGAGCCATCGTGAAGCAGTACGCCAGCCCGCCGCCCCTGACCATCGATCCGGCCAGGAAGTACAGCGCGACCATCGAGACGAGCGCCGGCACGATGACCGCCGAGCTGCTGCCCGGCGAGGCGCCGCTGACGGTCAACAACTTCGTCTTCCTGGCCGGCGAAGGCTTCTACGACGGGGTGATCTTCCATCGGGTCATCCCCGGCTTCATGGTCCAGGGCGGGGACCCGACCGGCACCGGGCGCGGCGGACCTGGCTATAAGTTCCGCGACGAGCCCGTCCGACTGCCCTACAAGCGGGGCACGCTGGCGATGGCCAATGCCGGCCCGAACACGAACGGCAGCCAGTTCTTCATCATGCACGCCGACTACGCGCTGCCGCCGAACTACACGATCTTCGGGCGCCTGACGGGCGGGCACGAGGTCGTCGACGCCATCGCCACGGCGCCGAAGGGCGGCCAGGACCGCCCGACGAACCCGGTTGCGATCAAGTCGGTGAAGATCTCCGAGCCCTAGCCTCCGGCGCGGGGAACCGAAGCTCCCCGAGCGCCGTCAGTCGGCCATGAGGTCCACGAAGGCCTGGCTCATCATGGTGCTCGGGGCCGCCCTGGCCGGGGCCTGTGCGATCGGCGCCTCGGGACCCAGCCCCAGCCCTTCGCCGAGCCCCATCCCGCCTCCCCCGGACGGCACCGTGACCTCGCCGCCTGATGCCGGCACCGGCGGCGGGATCCCGACGAACGGCCAGCCCCAGTTCGTGATCGCCAAACCCGGCCAGCTGGATCCTCATCCGGTCGGCATCGCCCGCCTGGGCGCCACCATCGTGGGCCACACCGCCAACGTCCAGGCCGAGTGGTGGAGCGGCGTCGAGCCCTGCAACGTGCTCGACTCGGTCGCCCTGGCGCGCAGTGGGAACACCTTCACGGTCGATCTCTACGAGGGCCACGGCCCGGATCCCGTCGCCTGCATCGACATCGCCGTCCTCAAGGGCACGATCTTCAGCCTGGGCACGCTCGATCCGGGCCGCTACACGATCCGCGCCGGGCGCGGCGACGCGGCGCCGATCGTCGTCACCATCCCCTGAGACGGCCTGCGCCGACTAGGCGGGCCCGAGCGGCCTGAGCACCGGCGGCCGCCTATCCTGCACGGCGTGATCATCCGCGCCGAACGGCCCGCCGACGCCGCCGCCATCCGCGAGGTCAACGAGGCTGCCTTCCCGACCTCGGCGGAGGCGGACCTCGTCGAGCGCATCCGCGCCTCCGACGGCTTCGTGCCCGATCTGTCGCTCGTCGCCGAGGGGCCGGACGGGGCGGTGGTCGGGCACCTCCTGCTTTCCTACGTCTCGTTGGCGGGCTCGCCCGTGCTGGCCCTCGCGCCGATGGCCGTGCTCCCCGAACAGCAGGGCAAGGGGGTCGGCTCGGCGCTCGTGGTCGCCGCGCTCGACGCGGCCGAGGCGCTCGAGGAACCGCTGGTCCTCGTTCTCGGCCACCCCTGGTTCTACCCCCGCTTCGGGTTCCGCCCCGCCTCGCGCTACGGCATCCTGCCTCCGGCGCCCTGGCCGGACGCGTCATTCATGGCCAAGCCGCTGACTACCTACCGGGGCGACCTGCGCGGGCGGGTGGAGTATCCGCCCACCTTCGACAGCATCGACTGACCGCTCACAGCGGAACGCATCTTGCGGCAGGGCGCTGGCACACCTCAATCCATCTCTAGCTGGATAACCCGATTGGCCTCTCGAATCAGATGGGCATCATGCGATGCCACGAGTAAGCCGCGACCATCGATCGCTTGTCTTCGGAGCAGACGGATCAATGCATCGGCCGATCGGCGATCAAGGTTCGCCGTTGGTTCGTCGACGATCAGCAGCGGAGGATCGGCGAACAGGGCTCGGGCGAGGGCTACCCGCTGTTGCTCGCCGCCAGACAGGTGGCTTGGGAAGTGATCAGCGCGGGCACTGAGGCCCTGATCCGCAAGAAGTTCGCGGGCTCGGTTTCGGCTTGTCCTGAGCCCTCGCGGCACGGCTGCCAGTGCGACGTTCTCCGCGGCCGTCAGCGTGTCGATAAGGGCGCCGTTCTGAAAGACCACCCCTATGCCGGTGCCGCGCAGGCGAGCCAAAGCATCCATCGACATTCCGTTGAGCGATGCGGCAGACCACCGGACCTCGCCTACGGTCGGACGCAGTAGGCCTGCCGCGATACTGAGTAGCGTCGTCTTGCCAGACCCCGATCGACCTGCGACAAGCACCAACTCGCCGGCCAGAACGGTGAGGCTGATCCCGTCGAGAACGCGAAGCGGCAAACCGCCATCTACGGGTGGATAGGTCATGCCCACCGCTCGCAGCTCCAGAAGCCCCGGAGCAGGACCGCCGGTCGAGGTTGCCTGTAACCCACCCTTGACCGAGTGTGTCATTACCAAGCCACCGTTCGAAGGCGCGCCAGCCCTCCCCACCAAACGGTCGACAGCGCGAAACCGACAGCGAGGAGCACGACGCCAGCGACCGGGACGGACGGTCCCACGATGGGGCCGGTGGTAAGAACCGACAGGGCCGCCGCCAGGATGGAGGCCGGCACAGCCAACCCGACACGACTCCAAAAGAGCATGCGTCCGATTTCGGCAGGGCGCCATCCAGCAGCGTCCAGAACATGCATCTCGGTTGCCCTGGCGACGTAATCGACGCGCAGCGTGAGTAAGGTGAATGCCAAGGTGGCAAATCCGGTCAAACCGAGGAGCGCCAGTTGGTATCCGCTGAGGCGTTCGCTCAGGGCCGAGGCCAACAGGGTCGGCCCGGCACGTGACGCGGCGCTGACTAACACGGCCGCGGCGGGGGCGATCGTGCTCGCGGCAACGGCCAAACCCACGATCATGGTGAGTGACCGCCATGGGCGCGCGATGAGCGATCGAACGGCGTAGGAGCCGATCCCGCCGACCGCCATCCGAAGCGGTCCGTGCGGAACGACGACGTCGCCTCGGGCCATCCGGCCCGGGGCCGGCGCTGCGAGAAGGGCAGCGGCAAGCCCGGAGACAGCGAAGAGAACGCCGCCGGCGAGAGCGATGGCCAAACCGATGGACTCCCGCCCAGCGACCAGCCAGGCGAGCAGGCCGAACCCGAACACGATGCCGCCGGCGACGGCCGATTCACTGGCCTGCCAGCGCACGATCGCCCTCCGTCGCCACCCCAGAGCGGCCAAGATTGCGGCCTCCCGCATGCGCACCGAGGCCAGGAGTAATTGCGTCCCGAGGATGACGACCACCACGCCAGCGAGAGCGAGGAGGAGCAGCACGATGTTGGTCGCCCCGAGGGCTCGGTCCACCTGCGGCGCAGCACCAAGCGTTGTCCAATGCTGCTGGATCCATCCCAAGTCCGTGGCTGGGCTGGTAGCGGTCTCGTACTCGGGCACATAGACGTCGACAGCCTGCGGCGAAGACGCCGCCACGATGTCAACGTCGAGCCCCATGGCTGAAATGGCCGCCGCGACACGTTCGATCTCCGTCACGGCCGAGGCGTCGTACTTGACGATGCCGGCGACCCGGACCCTCACCGCATCGATCGGCGCTGATCCGCGCAACAGTTCCGCCGCATGAATGTCGACGATCCCGAGGGGCGGCACCTGAAGCAACCCCGCTGGATTCAGCGTCGGGCTCATCGAGCGGGCCTCGGTCGGTCGACCATCCGGCCCCGCGATCAGTGTCGTGTCAGGCAAATCGTACGCACCGTACGGCACGTAGTCGAGCGGATCGCGGGGCAGCTGGAGCGTATTGAGGTCATACTCGGCGATCGGCGCGAGGACGAATGGTGGATCACCGCGACCGGCAGATGTATAGGACTGGGCGACCGGGATCGGTGCGGAGCTGTACCCACGGTACGACTGTTCCGTGCCGGCACGCGTCGACTCTGGACTGCCCTGCAGACCTCCGGAGACCACTTGATCCGCTCCAGGACCACCCGGCGGGACCAATCCGCGAGGCGTGATGCGGAAGGCAAGCGTGGAACTTCCGTCCGGCGCCGACGAGGAGGAGTAGGACGGGCGGTCGGTCAGGCCGGCAGTGAACGCAGCCACATTCTGAACCTGCACCATCGCTCCGGTCCCAGTCAGTTCGGTCCCGGGCCACGGCACGGCCACTCCGTTCAGGCGGAAAGGTCGCATGGTGTCCGAGACATCGGCGACGCTCGTTCCCACCGGCGTCAAACCTGATCCGGCTTGCCTCTGTGCCGCGTCCAAGGCTGCGCGTGGATCCGAATCGTCGGGTGCGTTTGCGATCGAATGGCCGATCTGGCTTACCTCGAGCGTGATCTCGATCGGCGCGTAAGTGCTTCTGCTCACGAGGATGGGGATCACGGGCCGACTTCGCTCGCTCTCAATCCGCTGCATGCCGGCGATGTCGAGTCGCGCGTTGTAACCCGGGAGGACCATGCCAGGATCGGCATTGCCCACCGTGAGGTCATCGCGATCGTTGAGCCGCGCGAGAGCGTCGAGGAAGGATCCCTGAGCTCCCAGCAGGGCCCGCTCTGCTATGGGGTCGACAGCAAGGATCGGACTCTCGAGCTGCGGTGGGGCATGCGCAGTCCCGAGATCGGCCACCTGCGAGCCATCGGGTAGCGGGCCGGTGACGGCCGATCCATAGTCGCTAAAAGCGATCGGCCCGGTGTTGGGATCGCCCTTTGCCAGCAGGATTCGTAGACTGTCCTGGAAGACCAGATGGGAGGAGAGCCCATCGAACGTCGAAACGGTCAGCGATGCCGAGTAGAGGGTCGGCTGGTCGGGGAACTTGGTGACCTCGATGCTCGGCGACGTGGTGGGCGTGCTCATGAACCCAACCCAGCCGATCGGCGCCGCGATCTCCACGCCGGCTATGGCGCGAATCTGGGCGACCTGGCTGCTCGAGATGCCCCCATGGCCTGCCAACGCCAGGAAGTTCGGCTCCACGAGTCCGCCCGTGCGTTCCAGATCCAGCCGGGCGGCTGGGGGCCTGACCAGGATATCGTAGGCGCCCCGCCAGTTCCCGTTGATCTCGGCGTTCAACCGGAGCGTCGCAGCGCTCACGACCTGTGAGGCGGCGATCGCGACCGACGTGACGGACGCGACCGCCGCCAGCATCACGCGACGGCGAAACAGACGGGCCGGTGCCGATGGCAACGAGCGGGTGGGCAGCGCCATAGATCGCGCCCGGTCGAACACCGCCTTCATTGACTCAGCAGTACGGCGACCCGCCCTCCTGAGCGGTGCTGTAGTCGAGGGCGTACCCGTGGGCGTCGTAGACCTCGAGCGTCTG
Organism: Candidatus Limnocylindrales bacterium; assembly: GCA_044449605.1. GTDB lineage: Bacteria > Chloroflexota > Limnocylindria > Limnocylindrales > CSP1-4 > CSP1-4. Next base: position 14,125 of record JBIOIE010000017.1, read on the forward strand.
CGTGAAGATCGTCGTCGTACAGGGCAGGAACGTATGGGACAGACCCTTGCTCGTCGTTGACGTCCCGGTCAGGGACCACGAGACCGGCCCATTCACGTCGTAGCGGAAGTAGACGTCGTAAGGCGCGGTGTTGCCCCACGTCAGTGTCCAACTCGACTTCACGTTCCAATTGTGAATCTGCGAATTCGGAGTGATGTTGGAGCTGACTGCCAGCGCGATGCCCGACATGGAAACCAAGAGAGCGAGCGACAGCAGTCAACCTGCGAAAATGCGCTTCATTGATGCCCCCTTCGAAATTGACCGTGCCTCCGAATCGATCACCTCATAGACGCCCCCTGCTGTTCCTAGAAAATGACGGCAGAAGGTGCCGACAGCGTCTGCCCTCGTTCGATTCCACTATTTCTCAATCCTCTATCGCTCGGAGGCAAGTGCCATCTGGCCCATACGTCCAAGTGGACGATGACGAGGCCCCCGAAGCGCGAGGACTCCACGGCACCTGACCGTGTTGGCGGGGCCTGGTCGTTGCCGAGGCTGGACACCAAGCAGCCCTCGAGGGGCCGCGTCGTCCTACACTTCGAGAACGCTGCAGCCGCTCCCAGGAGCCCAAAGGACCCGACACCCATGCCCGAGCGCCCCAGCCATCCCTACGACCAGCCCACCGATCCGGCCAAGCGCATCTCGGCGACCCTGACCGACGGACCCGACCGGGCCCCGGCCCGGGCGATGCTCAAAGCCGTCGGCTTCACGGACGAGGACCTCGCCCGGCCGATCGTCGGCGTGGCCACGACCTGGATCGAGACGATGCCCTGCAACCTCAACCAGCGCCGCCTGGCGGAGTCGGTCAAGGCCGGCATCCGGGCCGCCGGCGGGACGCCCATGGAGTTCAACACGATCGCCATCTCGGACGGGGTGACGATGGGCACCCAGGGCATGAAGGCCTCGCTGGTGAGCCGCGAGGTCATCGCCGACTCGATCGAGCTCACGGCCCGCGGCCACCTCTTCGACGGCCTGGTCTGCCTCGTCGGCTGCGACAAGACGATCCCGGCGGCGGCGATGGCCCTGGCCCGCCTCGATATCCCCGGCGTCGTCCTCTACAACGGCACGATCTACCCGGGCACCTACAAGGGCAAGCGGGACGCCACGGTCGTGACCGTCTTCGAGGCCGTTGGCGCCTACCGCGCCGGCAAGATCAGCCTCGAGGAGCTGTACGAAGTCGAGAACGTCTCCTGCCCCGGGCCGGGCGCCTGCGGCGGCCAGTTCACGGCCAACACGATGAGCACGGCCATGGAGTTCCTGGGCCTCTCGCCCGGTGGCCTCAACGGCATCCCCGCCGAGGATCCGGCCAAGGACGAGGCCGCCCGGCGCACGGGCGAGCTGGTCATGGACCTCGTCCGGCGGGACCTCCGTCCGTCGGCCATCGTCGACCGGCGGGCGATCGAGAACGCCATCGCCTCCGTGGCCGCCACGGGCGGCTCGACGAACGGCGTCCTCCACCTCCTGGCCATCGCCGCCGAGTTCGGGGTGCCCCTGGAGATCGACGACTTCGACGTCATCGCCGAGCGCACGCCGATCGTCGCCGACCTCACCCCGGGCGGCCGCTACACGGCCTCGGACATCTACGACGCCGGCGGCGTGGCCCTGGTCATGCGCGAGCTGCTCTAGCGGCCGGGCCTCCTCCATGGCGACGCCCCGACCATCGACGGGCGGACCATCGCCGACATCGCTGCCGCCGTCCGGGAGACCCCCGGTCAGCAGGTCGTGGTGCCC